>CAYHEI010000216.1:0-5717 GCA_964355385.1 uncultured bacterium
GTGATGGCGAATCCCGCGCTCCTGGCCGCCCGGCGGCCCGGCGGAGCCGCGGGAATCGCCGCCGCGGTCCTCCCGGGCTCGCGCGGGACGTTCGCCGGCGCCGGCGCGTCCTGGACCAGCACGATGGAAGAGGGCGAACGCTACGGCTTCGCGGCCGGGACCGCCGGCGTCTCGCCTCGCCGTTCGCGGGACTTCGAGGATGTCGCCGGGGAAGTGAAGACGGGCGTGATTCCCGCCGCGGATTACGCGGTGCTCTCGGGGCTCTTTCAGACCGGCCCGCTGGGTTTCGGCGCGGCGTTCCGGCTCGCGAGCCAGGAGTACGGCGCGCCCCGGGACACGTTCCACGATGCCGGCAGCGACGCCGACAAGGTGTTCGACGTGGGGCTGGCGTACGTCCTGCGCGGAGACGTCGTGGGCCTGACGTACCGGTCGCTTGGCAGCCACGCGCTCGCTGCGGACCTCGCGCTGGGGGGCGTGCTGGACGGCGTCGCCGGGACGCCGCTTACGCTCACGGCCGAGTGGCACTTTCCGGCGGAGCGGGGTGGCGTGGCGTACGGAGGAGCCGGCGCCGCTTGGCCGCTCCCGGCTGGAGTCGCGCTCCGGGTCGGCGGCGCGTCCGCGCGCAAGCGCGCTTACGGAACCGCGGGGGTGGGGTGGATGCGCGGGGCGTGGAGCGCGGACTACGCGATCCAGGTCGGCTCCGGCAGCGTGTTGACGCACGCGTTCGGTCTGGGCTGGTCGCGCTGACGCGAGGAGGGTAGGGCTCTGCAGCGCGTCGTGCTGGGCCGGACCGGCATGAAGACTCCACGTTCGGGGTATCATGGCCCCATCGTGGCCCGCTCGCGGGATCGCCGCCTGTTCGCCCTCGACGCCTTTCGCGGTCTGGATGTGCTCCTCATGATCTTCGTGAACCACCTTGGCGGCATGAAGGGCGTTCCCTGGTGGCTCGAGCACGCGGAGCGCAGGGCCGATCTCTACACGCTCACGGACCTCGTCTTCCCCGGCTTCCTCTTCATCATGGGCGCGGCGCTGCCGCTGGCCTTCATGCACCGTCGCGCGGAAGGCGACAGCCTCGCGCGTATCTTCGCGCACGTGGCGCTGCGTGTCGCCGGACTGCTGATCCTCGGAGTGATGTTCGTGAACGAGGACGACTTCTCCGCGGTGAACACGGGGATGAGCAAGGACGCCTGGTACGCCCTCGCGCTGCTCGCGGCGATCGGTACGTGGAACGCCTGGCCGCGGAGCGGCAGCCGTCCGCGGCGCGCGTTCTTCCTCGGCGCCCGGCTCGCGTCGGCCGCGCTGCTCGCGTGGCTGCTCTGGCGGTTCAAGGGCGCCGGCGCGGGCGGGGTCCCCGTGCCGCTCCAGCACCAGTGGTGGGGGATTCTCGGCATCATCGGCTGGTGCTACCTCGCCGGGACCGTCGCGTGGTTCGCCACGCGCGGCAGCACGACCGGACTCGTCGGCCTGACGGGATTCCTGCTCGCCGTCCACCTCGGGGTGCGGCAGGACGTCGTGAGCTTTCCCTTTCCGCTGAGCGAGATCGAGTGGAGCATGGCCGCGATCGTCGTGGCGGGTGCGGCCGTGGGCAGCCTGTTCGCCGCGCGGCCCGAGCCGACCGCGGGCGCGCGGGTGCGCTTCATGGGGTGGTTCGGCCTGGGGCTGATCACCGCGGGGTATCTGATGAGACCCTGGCACGGCATTCACAAGGACGACGGCACGGAATCCTACGCGCTCGTCAGCGCGGGGTGGGCCTGCCTGGCGCTGCTCGCGGTGTATCACGTGACGGACATGCACGGCTGGAAACAGTGGGCCGCTCCCGCGGTGACGGTGGGCCGCAACGCGCTCCTGGCCTATCTCCTGCCCGACCTCCTCGGGGCGCTCGCGGGACTGGCGCATGTGGACCTCATGCCGTTCTGGGAACGGGGCGGGGGCTGGGGCATGCTCAACGCCGCCGCGCTGACGGCGCTCGCGGCGGGGCTGGTCGCCGTGCTCGGCCGCCTCGGCGTCCGGCTGCGGTTGTGACGGCGTCCCGCGTGCGAAGTCACCAAATTGACACGTGCGGGCCAGCGAACCTTCTCGCGGCCCGGGTACGATAGAGCCTATGAACACACGACGCCTCGGACTCGGATTGGCGGTCATCGGATGTTTCCTCGGCACCGCGACGCGCGCGGAAGATTCCGCAGCCTCGCCCGGGTCCGTGCCTGCGCCTGTGGCTGCGGCCGTCTCGACACTGGCGCCGGCGTCAACGCCAACGTCGCCGCCCGTAACCGCTCCGTCACTCGTGTTCAATACGCTCCTGCAGGTGTGGTTCGAGGACGTCGCGGTGGCCCGGGGACCCGGTGCCTTCCGTTTCCGCCGCAGCGAGTTCAAGGTCAGCGGACCGGTGAAGGACGGCTGGGCGTGGTGGACGGTGTTCGACCCGATGGCGGCGCCGAACCTGAAGGAGGGCGTGATCGCCCTGACCCCACCCGGCGCGTCCGCCGGGTGCCGGATCCAGGTGGGCCGCTTCAAGCACGCGTTCGGGGCGGAAGGATTGGTCCCGTCGGGCCAGCTGGACGCCGTCGAGCGGCCCATGATGAACACGAGGCTCAGGTGGTCGGAAGTGCGAGATTTCGGCGCCCAGGCCTCGTCGGCCTGGGAACTCGTGACGTTCGCGGCGGGGGTCTTCGACGGCGTGGGCCAGGGGGCGCTCGCGGCGAAGCGCAAGGCCGTCGTCGTGCGCGCCGCCGCCGGGCCCGTGGCGGGCCTCACCTGGGGCGCCGCGTGGCGGAACGACCGGCCCGGGCCGCTCGGTGAGCCGAACGGACAAGCGGGCGTGGAGCTGGGGTGGACGGTGAAGGCCGCGGGAAGGACCTGCGCGGTGCGGGGGGAGGCGGTGGAAGGGAAGACCGTCACGGGCGCCGCCGTGGACTCGCGGACCTGGTTCGCCACGCTCGTGGCCGAGATCCTGCCCGGCTCGCTGGAAGCCGTCGTGCGGGGGGACTGGCTCGACCCCGACGCGAAGCAGCTCAAAGACCGGCGCGCCGAAACAACGGTCGGGCTGAACCAGTATCTCGCCGCGCGCAAGGTCAAGCTGCAGGCGAACTACGTCGTGGTCAAGGACGAGAACCCCGCCGGCCGGGGCGATATCCTGCGCCTGAACTTCCAGACGACGTTCTGACCGCGGAGGGGGTCAGCAGCGCGTAGGCCGTCGCCGCGAGGATGACCGCGCCGCCCAGGAGGCTCAAGGGCGCCGGCCGTTCCTCCCGGAACAGCAGGAAGACCCAGAGCGGATTCAACACCGGCTCCACCAGCCCGATCAGCGACGCTTGCGCGGCGGGGACGACGCGCAGCCCCCGCACGTAGAGCGCGTAGGCCAGGCCGCTCTGCACGGTTCCCAGTCCCAGCAGCACGAGCCAGTCCCGCGCGCCGCCCGCGACGAAACCCGCGCCCGCCGTTCCCGCGAGCAGGGGCGGCAGGCAGCCCAGGCAGGCGAGCGCGTTGCCGGCGACGATCGCCGTCTCGGCGCCGCGTCCGCGGTTGGCGCGCAGCCCCAGGATCGCGATCGCCCACGCGACCCCCGCGGCCGCGGCGAGCCGGTTGCCCAGGCCGATGGCGGGCGAGCGGAGCGTGGCGCGGTCGGGCGCCAGGAAGAAGAGCGCAAGCCCCGCGGTGCAGGCCGCCGCGACGGCGAGATCGCGCGCGCGTAGTCGCTCGCGCAGCACCAGCGGGGCGAGCAGCACGACGAGGAGCGGCGAGCCGCTCTGGATGAAGATGGTGTTCGCCGCGGTCGTGGTCTTGTTCCCCCACACGAACAGGATGTGCATGGCCGCGATCGCCAGCGCGGTCGGCGCGAGCCGCCACTGCCACCGCGCGCGGGCGGCGGGCAGCAGGAGCCAGAGCGTGAGCCCGGCGATCCCGGCACGGAACCCGCCGAGCTGCCAGGGGCCGAAGGCGCAGAGCTTGATGCCCGCCCCGCTCAGGGAGAAGAGCACCGCCGAGCCGGCCACCAGCATGCGGCCGGCACCCTCGCTCAGGCGCGCGCCGCCTTGTTCCGCGTCCACTGGAAGAGCTCGAAGTTGCCCGGGAAGACCGTCACCTTTCCGGCGTCGACGTGGACGATCTGCCGGGACAGCGTGTTGATGAAGTGGAGATCGTGGCTGATGAACGCGAGCGTGCCCTCGTAGTCGGAGAGCGCGGCCACGAGCGAGGCCACGCTGGTGATGTCCAAGTGCGTGGTCGGCTCGTCGAGCAGCAGGAAGTTCGGCGGGTCGAGCAGCACCTTGACCAGGGACAGGCGGCTCTTCTCGCCCCCGCTGAGCACCTTCACCTGCTTGAAGACCGCATCCTCGGAGAAGAGGAACGACCCCAGCACGGTGCGCACGAACTCGGGCGGCAGGTTCCGGCCGGTGGACATGGCCTCCTCGAGGACCGTCCGCTTCGGGTCCATCGTGCCCTCGCGGTGCTGGGCGTGGTAGCCCACCACCACGTTGTGCCCCACGACGCGCTCCCCGGACTCGAACGGCAGGACGCCGGCCAGGATCTTGAGGAGCGTAGACTTCCCCGCGCCGTTGGGCCCCACGAAGGCCATCCGGTCGCCGCGCCGGACCGCGAAATCGAGTCCGCGGTAGACGGCGACATGCCCGTAGGACTTGGAGAGGCCCTTGAGCTTCATGACCTCCTTGCCGCTGGGCGGAGGCTGGGGCAAGCGCATGGAGAGCGTCTTGGGCTCGGGTGGCAGCTCGATGCGCTCTACCTTCTCGAGCCGCTTCATCATGGACTGCGCTCGGCGGGCCGTCGAGAGCCGCGCCCGGTTGCGGTCGATGAACTCCTGCATCTGCGCCATCTTCCCGTCTTGCGCCCGCTTGGCCGATTCCAGGTGCCCGATCTCCGTGGCCCGCTCACGGACGAAGTGCTCGTAATCGCCCTCGTAGCGCTGCAGCTCCCGGTCCTGCACGCTGACGACCGCGTGGCAGATCGTGTTGATGAACGCGCGATCGTGCGAGATCAGCAGGATCGTGCCCCGGTACTCCGTGAGGTAGTCCCGGAACCAGAGCAGGGACCAGAGGTCGAGGTGGTTCGTGGGCTCGTCCAGCAGCAGGAGGTCGGGCGCTTGCAGCAGGAGGCGGGCCATCGCCACGCGCATCGCCCAGCCGCCGCTCAGCGTGCGCACGGGCTTGCCGAAGTCGGCAATGCGAAAACCGAGCCCCATCAGGATCGCCTTGGCCTGCGCCGCGAGCCGGGCGTCATCGGGATCGGAGCCCGCGAGCGCTGCCGCGAGTACCGGCTGGTCGGAGACCGGCGCATTTTCTTGAGGGAGGTGTCCCAGCGTCAGCCCCTTCTTGACCTGGATCGCCCCGCGGTCGGGCTCGAGCTCGCCCAGGATGAGCTTGAAGATCGTGGACTTCCCGGCGCCGTTGGGTCCGACCAGCGCGAGGCGGTCTCCCTCGTTGATCTGAAGCGAGGCCCCGTCGAACAATTCTTGCCCGCCGAAGGCAAGCGACACGTTGCGAAGGGAGATCATGGGGGTGGACACGAATCCTAGCGGCAATCCTGCAGTGAAGCAAGGTATGATCTCCGCCATGACCGGGCGGGGACGGACGCTGGCGCTGGTGGGGCTGCTGCTTGCCTCGCGGGGGGGTGCCGTGGAGACCAGGGAGCAGCGCGACGCGCGGATGGCGTGGTGGCGGGAGGCGAAGTTCGGGCTCTTCATCCACTGGGGGCTCTACGCCGTCCCG
>CAYHEI010000217.1:0-5677 GCA_964355385.1 uncultured bacterium
ACCCCAGAAGCGAGGGACTTGTCTCCCCCGCGTCTAACCGGCGTGCTTGAACCGAAACCCCAGCTCCAGCCGGCCATGGCAGGCCGCCGCGATGTGAGCCAAGAGCGGCAACGACGGCGTGCGGCTGTCCGTACCGCTTTCCAGCCGGGCGATGACGCTTTGCGTGCTCCCGATCTTCCTCGCCAGCGAAGCCTGAGTGAGCTTCGCTCGCCTCCGGGCCTCACGGACCGCCATGGCGATGTCCGTACGCGCCCGTTCCTGCTCGTAGTGGAACCTGACTTCGGGGTCCTTCAATAGCTTCCTGAAGAATCGCGCCGGCGATTCGTAATGCTTGACCTTGCCTCTCATGCTCCCAGTACCTCCTTCATCCTCTGCTGAGCCAACTCCAGATCGCGCCGGGGCGTCCGCCGCCCCTCCTTTCTGAACACATGAAGCCAGACCATCCGTTCTCTCACCACGACAACGTAGGCGATCCGGAATCCCCCGGACGCCGTGGAGAACTTGATCTCCCAGAGCTTCCCCTCGAGTTGACGGAACCGCACTCGTGGGCACGCGAAGCCGTATCGTTCAATCCCCTTCGCCACATCCACGAAGCGCGCCTGATCGGACTTGGCCAGAGCCGCGATCGCTTCCCGCACGGGGCTTCGGCCTCCAGGCCGCACGAAGAAGGCCACCTCCATGCAAGCATTATACCCGATTGGCTATGTCATGCCCGGCGAGGCCCTACCTCCTCAGGATCGGTCACCCGAAGTGGCTGAGTATCTCCTGGAGGTGGCGGCTGGCGTTCATTTGGTCGCGGTAATCCAGGGGTCCCATTCGCCGGGATTCGCCACCGGTTGGGCCTTCATCCCGACGACCACTCCGACGATGGGCCGGAGCATGGCATCCACGGCGTCGATCCCGGCGGGACGGTCCGGGACGGGGAGCCGGTCAAAGAGCCTCTTGGCGAACCATCCTCCGTCATACGTCGGATCGGCCGATCCGAATCCGGCTTCCCCCAGCCATCCTAGCCACGTTCGGCACGACGGATGGATTGTGGTCCAGGTAGCGGCGTCAATGGCATGGCCGCACAGGATTCGAACCGGTTCGAGTTCGATGACGGCTTCGGCACCGTCGTCTTTCAGGTCCGCAACCACACGCTTCACCGCCTCAGCCTGCTCATCGAAGATGACCTGGTAATGCGTGACGTACTCCTCGTCGACGTGCCGGTCGTACACGGTGAGCGCGTCGGTATCCAGATCGGCCTCTCGTTCGCCACGACCACGGTAGTAACCCAAGGACTCGTAATGCATCCGAAGTCGGCCGCCGGGTTTCAGCACCCGGAAAAGCTCCTGCATCGTGGCCCGGGAATCCGGCGTCTGCTCGATGGAGGATGCCGCGGCCACCCCGTCGAAGCTCCCGTCCGCGAAGGGCAAGGGAGATCCCGGTGCGACCAGAACGAAACTCGCGTTTCTGATGCCGCGCTTCGCGGCGTTCGCGGCGCACACCTCCACCCGCCGTCTGCTGCCGTCCACCCCGACGACCTCGCGACCCAGGAGGGCGAGGGGCAGCGACGGCCATCCATCGCCCGGCCCGAGGTCCAGCATGCGGCCCGGTCCCAAGGTCAACGCGTAGTCCAGAATCTGCCCCCGGTCTGCGAAGTGATCCCGCTTGGTCCCGTCGAACGGCTGCTGGATCACGGGCATTCCCCCCCCCTGCAACTCCATCCGGTGGTACAGACGAACGGCTGCGTCTGATTTCTTGAACCTGACCCCCGTCTTGACCCACTCCACCGCCTCTTTACTGATTCCAATCATGTGCGGTCTTTCTGGTTGTCCGAACTGACATCGTAGGCATCTCCATCGGCGATCCTCATGCCTTCCTGACCTCCCCTGCCGTTCCGTCGAGGCTGAGCCACCAGCCAGATTCAATCCGACTGGTAGCGTTCCCGGTACCGGTGACGCACGGAAGGTTGAATTCACGCGCCACGACCGCGGCGTGGCACAGCATGCCGCCGGTATCCGTCACGAGCCCCGCCACCCGGCGATACTCCACGACCAGCTCCGGCCGCATGGCCGGCGCCACCAGGATCGCCCCGGCCGGCACCTCCCGCGAGCGGTCCCGTTCGTCCATGACGAAGGCCTCGCCGACAGCGGTTCCAGGGGATGCCGCGATCCCCCTGACCAGCACACCATCCATCCGGAGCCCTGCGATCGCCTTCCGGAGCGCCGGGCTCTCCCGGTGCGCGTACGCACGCGCCACGCCGAATTCGATGTGCATCGCGCCGACCGCGATGTCCAAAGCGACGATCCGGTCCGATAGTTCCAGGTCCGGGGACGCCAGCGCGTCGAAGTACCGTTGCTTGGCCGCCGGCACGTGCGGCCGGAACTGCGCCAGCATCGGCGCCACGGACTCCAGCTCGACCATCATCCGTCCCACATTCCGCGCCGTCCGGTTCTTCTGGAAGACCCCGATGCATCGGTACGTCCGGTGCAGGACCGGGAGAAGTTCCCCGATCTCCCGGCGAAACACGTTCCGAATGGTGTTCATGACCGCTTCCCATCGACCATCGGCCTCCGGCCCACCATTCGCACGAATCCGAGGTACCGGCCACGGTCGGCTTCAAGGGTCTTGACGTCGGCGTCGGTCGCCTTCCTTCTCCCATCTGCGAACTGCGCCTTCTCCCACTGGAGCCACAGCCGGCCGCCGTCGGACACCGCCCCGGCGGTCTCGATCTCGACGAGCCCCGTGCGCCCCCAGTGGCGGCGCCACCAGGACGGCGTGTGAATCGTCCAGCAGTCCTGGGTCCAGAACGACCGCAGATGCCGAGGCACTTCCACGGGGAACTCGCGCATGATCCCGGGGACGACGATCCCGATCCGGCCGCCGCGTTTCAGGAACTTGAGGAAGTAGTCGAGGTAGAGGTCGTCGGTGCCGTAGTAGTGATAGGAGTCCATGCTCACGATCGCATCGAAGAACTCCTCCGCATACGGCAGGTGGTGCGCCTCCGCATGGATCGGGAACACCCGGTCCTCCATTCCGGCCTCCTTGATCCTGCTCCAGTTTTCCGATGACGGAATCCAGAGGTCGTTGGCCCACACCTGCACTCCGAACTCCTTCGCAAGGAAGATCGACGTAATCGCTCTCCCGCACCCCATGTCCAGCACCCGCATGCCGGGCTTGAGTTCCATGCATTGACACAGCATCTCTGCCAGTACGAGCGGATTCGGACCCATGGCGTGGCCCAGCACCCAGTTCGGATCGTACCCGGCGGACAACGGATAGCGTTCGTCATTGATCAGGATCGCAAGCTTCGCGCGCGAATTGTTCACGGCTTCCCCCCTGCACGTTGCGGACCTTCAAGTTGGCTCGCGCACCGCGCCAGTCGGGGGTCTCGGAAATCACGAAACCCGTTCCTCGGAGGAACGGGTCGCTGTGCAGATCCGGAAGAGTGCGATCCTCTACCCGGCGACCATCATCCCGAGGCGCGATGCTGTTCCGACGTTGGGGTCATTGGTCTGCATATTCGCTGCCTCCTTCCGGCCAACCATGCCGGGTATTGTCTGTCCTTACCGTAGCATGTGGAGGTGGGGAAACCAAGGAGCGAGACCGACCTGGAAAGAACCTGGGAGCGCGAGGAGCAACAGCCATTCGCCGGGTGGGATTTTTCGCATCTCAACGGACGGATGAGCGAGAGCGAGCCACCGTGGTCGTATCAGAATCGGGCGTCGGAACTGATGCGGAAGTCCGCCTCGGTTGTGGATCTGGACACGGGCGGCGGGGAGCGATTGCTGGAGATGCGCGAGGCGTGGCCGCGTCGCGTGGCGGCCACCGAGGGATATCCGCCGTATTTCAAGCTGGCTGCCGACCGGCTGGCGCCGCTCGGCGTCACGGTGGTTCAGACCGAATCGACCGAAGCACCTTTTCCGTTCGCCGACGGCGCGTTCGACTTGGTCCTCAACCGGCACGCCGGGATCAATGTCTCCGAGATCAGCCGCATTCTGGCATCGGGGGGCGCATTCTTCACCCAACAAGTTCATGGGATGTGGGCGCATGACCTGATGGCCGTGTTTGGCGCGAAACCCCAGTGGCCCTGGGCCACCCCGGCAAGATACGGCCCGCAACTCGAATCGGCAGGGCTGAAGATCGTGGACATCAAGGAATGGGAAGGCCGGCTGTCGTTCACTGATGTCGGCGCGATCGTGTACTACCTCAAGGCGGTGCCGTGGCTGGTGCCGGGGTTCTCGGTCAAGGAGCATCTGAAACCGCTTCAGACACTGCAGGACCGGTTGGAATCCGGCCGGTCCCCGTCCTTCTTCGCCGCCCTCTATCTCATCGAAGCACGCAAGCCGTAGGGGCTGCTGGAAAGTCAACCGCACAGAACGTTGGCGAGTTCGCCGTGATACCGATTCAGCCAGTCGACGATATCCTGATACTCCTCACGGAAGACGCGCGCGACGCCGTCCAAGTCATTCTGTCTCCGGGCGTTGGCCGCCAGGAAGTGCACCGCAATGCATTCGATCTGGAGGGGTACCAGTCGGATCTCCATCGGGCCGATCGACCACGGGCTCCGTTCCCGGTATCCACGCATGAACGCATCATAGACAGGGAGCCAACGGACAAGGTCCTCGCCCACCCGACCATGAGAAGCAATCAGGAAATGCCGCAGGAAGTAGATCGCGTAGCTCACGTCGAAGATCCTTGAACCCTCCGCCAGCATGTCAGTGTCGATAAGCCCAACGACCTGACTCGGCCCCGAACTGGAGAAGAGAACGTTTCCGCAGTGCATGTCCCCGTACCTGATCGCCCGTGGCAGACCCGCGCTGGAATGCGGGTACGCAGCCCTCAAGACCTCCCATTGTGGCGCAAGCTCTGCGGACAGGACCGGACCCAGCTTGAGGAGGAGGTCGTCAACCCGTGCCGCCAGTTCCTCCGGCTCGTGCTGATTGTGCATCAGGGGAGGTTCGTACGACGACAGATCCGTGGGCCGCCCGTATCGGTGCAGGTCGCCAAGCAACCGACCCATGAGAAGCATGTCGGTGGGCTCGGGTCGACACGGCCGCCCGTCCACGCAGGGGAGGATCTCGCAGAAGAACCCGTGAACGACATACCACGTGGACTCACCCGCCCGAATCGGCACAACTGCCGGGATGCCACTGTCCGCCAACCGCTGCACGAAGGCTTGCTCGAATCTCAACCGGTTCCTGGTCATTCCCTTCGGCCTGATTCTGAGAACCCGCGAAATGCCCTGATGGTCCGTGAACCGAAATACCCGGTTCACCGTCCCGCCGAGTTCTATTGCGTTGCCCCCGCCCGCGCGCGCGAGGGCCTTACCAACGACGTCGTCCGGCGCCAACCAGTCATCGCTCATTGCCTATATCCTCCTAGCGACATTCTGCCCACCGTGCCTCCGCATCGCCACGACCCCGAATCTACTCAACTTCACACCTGCCTTCATCGCTCCCCACACGAGAATCCGAAGATCCGAACTGTATCCCCAGTCTTCCGAGTTCTGCTATCGGGGTCTCTTGCATCTGATCGACACCAAACCTTCCTCAGGCTCAGGAGGGCTGTCCGAGTTGTCACCGCCGAGCCGGATCTCGGTGAACCCCAGTGCCTCCAGTGCCTCTATGAGGTGTTGAGGATCATGGTCCCGCTGCGGGTCTTCATAGGCCTGCGATCCGACGAACGTGCCGTC
>CAYHEI010000218.1:0-5676 GCA_964355385.1 uncultured bacterium
GAACGCCTGGTAACCGAGCAGGTCGCGCATCCGCGCCAGCCGCCCGGCCTCGCGCTCGGGCGTGATGTCGCGGCGCATGCTGGAGCCGTAGGCGGGCAGCGCCCGCGGCCGGCCGCCCAGCAGCTCGCACACGCTCTTCTTCTGCATCTTGCCGTGCAGGTCCCACAGCGCCGTCTCGAGCCCCGCCAATGCGCGGCAGACGTAGGAGCCCGGGAACTTGTACTCCCGCTCCATGATGGTCTCCACGAGCGCCCCGATCTTGCCCGCGTCGGCACCCAGCGCGTGGGGCGCGACCTGCCGGTGCAGGACGAGCGCGGTGAGATCGGCGTGGTACGGCGCGGTCTGCCCCCAGCCTTCGCCGCCGTCGTCGGTGCGCACGCGGACCAGCGCCACCTGGCCTTTGGTGAACGATTCGACGCTCTTGATCTTCATATAAGATGTTTACTGTATCATGCGCGAGATTTTCGAGACGCGGCAAACCGCCGAGGTGTACGACCGCCTGTACCGGTCCACATTGCCAGGCAGCTCCGTTGAGGGCGATCTCGCGTTCTATTGCGCCCTGGCGCGGCGAACCGGGGGGCCGGTGCTCGAACTGGGCTGCGGAACCGGGCGGGTGGCCTTTCCCCTGGCCGCCGCGGGATGCGCGGTCACCGGGCTGGACGTATCGCCCCAGATGCTGCGGGTCGCCCGGGCCAAGGCCGCGCTGCTGCCCCCGGCCCGCCGCCCGGTCTTCCTCCGCGGGGACATGACCCGCTTCGCGCTGCGGAAGCGGTTCCAGCTCGCCTTGATCCCCTTTCGGGCCTTCCAGCACCTCCTCACCTGGGAGGCGCAGCGGCGTTGCCTCGAGTGCGTCCGGCGCCATCTCGTCCCCGGCGGGCGGCTGGTCGTGGATCTCTTCGACCCCCGCCTCGAGATGCTCGTGCCGGGAGCGATCGCGGGAGCGCGCTCCCGCCGGGAGTTCGCGGACGCCCGCGGGCGGCTCACCGTCCTGGCGCGCCGCACGGCCAACGATCCCGTGCGGCAGATTCTCAGGGAATCATGGGAGTTCACGGAGCGCGACCCACGCGGTCGGGTCACAAGGCGCAGCCGCGTCGGCGTCACGCTGCGCTGGACCTACCGCTGGGAGATGCGGCACCTGCTGGAGCTCGCCGGGTTCGAGGTGCTGGCCTGTCACGGCGATTTCCGCGGCAGCGGCCCCACGTACGGCGTCGAGCAGGTGTGGGTGGCTCGGCGCGCATGATACCATCACACTCATGAAAGCACCGCTTCGCGTCGCCGTGATCGGCCTGGGCCGGGCAGGATGGGACATCCACGTGAACCACCTCAAGGGCCGGACCGATTTCGCGCTCGCCGCCTGCGTGGACCCCCTCGCCGACCGCCGGGCGCAAGCCGAGGGCGAACTCAAGGTCAAGACCTTCCCCGACCTCAAGAGCCTCCTGCGCGCGAAGCTCGCGGACCTCGTCGTCGTGGCGACCCGCTCCGTGGACCACGCGCCCGACTCAATCGCCGCGCTCAAGTCCGGCTGCCACGTCGTGTGCGAGAAGCCGATGGCCACCACGCTCAAGGACACCGACCGCATGATCGCGGCGGCGAAGGCCGCAAAGCGGCAGCTCTTCATCCACCAGAACTACCGCTGGCACGACGACTCCCGGCACTTGCGCGAGATCATCGACTCGAAGGTCCTGGGCGACGTCTACGAGATCCGCGCGCGCTGGATCGGCTACGCGCGGCGCAACGACTGGCAGACGCTGCGCAAGAACGGCGGGGGCGTCCTGAACAACACCGGGCCGCACCTGGTGGACACGATGCTGCAGTTGCTCGACGCGCCGTGCGTGAACGTGTGGAGCGACCTGAAGCACCTCAAGGACGCGGGGGACTGCGAGGACCACGTCAAGCTCATCCTGCGCGGGAAGAACGGCCGCGTCTGCGACCTCGAGGTCTCGACGGCCGTCGCGCTGCCATCCCCGAAGTGGACGCTGCTCGGCACCGCGGGGGCGATGACCTCCGACGGCACGACCTCGAAGCTCCGCTACTTCGATCCCGCCAGGGCGCCGGCCTTGAAGGCCGTGGACGGCGCGGTCCCGGGCCGCAAGTACGGCGTCGTCGGGACGAAGGACGAACTGCCGTGGGTGGAGGAGACGCGCCCCACGAAACCCACCGCCCCCGGCGGCAACTTCTACGACAACGTCGCGGGCGTGCTCCTGCGCGGCGAGAAAATGATCGTCACCCCGCCCCAGGCGCGCGAGATCATGCGCGTCATCGGCGTGGCGAAGAAGGGCACGCCCTTCGAGGACAAACCCGGCAAGACCTGACCGCGATCAAAAGTGCCAGCGGGTGGCGAGGCTCAAACCGAATCCGGTGAACGCGATCTTCAGCGGCTTGCCGAGCGCCGTCACCGGTCCGCCTACGGCGTCATCGTACTCCCAGTCGTCCAGCTCCAGCCGGCGATACGCCGCTCCCAAGAGGAGCGAGAGGTGGCGGGACACGCGCAGGGCGGATTCGACGGTGACCACCCCCGCCAAGCCGCCCGACTTCATGAACTGCATCGAGGAGACATTACTCCGGGAACGGCTCGCGGGGATCTCCAGACTCCCCATGTATGACAGCGTCCCCCGGCCACGGGCGGGCCCGACGTAAAGACCGAGGCCGTACGTGACATCGTCGGGATCCCCGGCTTCCCACCGGCCGCCGAACAGGATCGGGAGGGCGCTGAACGATTCGATCCAGGACTCCGTGAGGAGTTCTCCGTCATCCCCCTCCCCGCTGACGTCGGCGAACCCCATGCTGGCCGCCCCTTCGATTCGCGCCCCCAGCAGCACGTGCCGCCACGCCCGGTAGTCCACCGCGAGCCCGCCGCCCAGCGCAAACGCCGCCGGAACCGCGATTCGCGCGGCGCTTCCGCCGTAGGTCGCCTCGAAGGCATCAGCACGGTACTCGGCGATCGCCAGCAGTTCATCGTGCACCTGCTTCATCCGGACGCCCTGCGCGTACCCCGCGGCGGTCACCTGCCAGTCGGTCGGCTCGTAGGCCCCGAGGGCGCCGCCGGCCAGCGCGGCGGCCGCGAGCCCGAGGACCACCCCGCGGACCGTCATAGCGCCGCCAAGAGGAGCAGCAGCGCCCACGAGCCACAACAGCCCATGCAGCCGAACTCCCACCACGCCGGCCAGCGCTTCTTGGCCGCACCGGGCTGCCCGGTGCCATCCGTCCGCGCGACCTGCTGCTCGAGCTGCTTGATCCGCTCCTCTTGCTCACGCAGTCGCCGGTCCAGGTCGCTCTCGACGGTCGTCGCGGACGCGGCGGGGGGGGACTGCAGCGTCGCGGACTCGGGGGCGGGCGCCGGCAAGACTGCTGCGGCGTCCGCGGCGAGAACGCGGCCCGACGCCAGCGCGACCAGGACCGCCACCACGAGCGCTCTCATGCGTGCCCGGTCCGGCGAGGGAGGCGGGAGTCGGTGCGGACCAGTTCGGCCAGCAGGCGGGACTTGAGGCGGCTCTTGAGCGCCTGCGCGGCGGGGTCCAGCCAGAGGTTATGAACCTGCGCGGGGTCGCGGGCCAGGTCGAACAGCTCGCCGTACGGCTCGTCGCCGTCTTCGCCCACGTAGATCGTGAGCTGGTGCGCCTCCGTCACGAGCGTGCGCAGCCGGAGGCCCAGGTAGTCCTCGTCGTTCTCGATCACCACCGCATCTTGAACGCGCTCCGCGCTCCCGTCAAGCAGCGGGACGAGAGACCTGCCGGGCAGCGGGCGCAACTGACCCCCCGCCTGGGGCGTCGTCCCAGCGGGCGGACCGTACTCCGGCGCGGGCACTCCCGCCAATTCGCAGACGGTGGGAACGAAGTCGAGGTGCGACACCAGGCTCTGGTTCACTCTTCCTCCCGGTGTCCTTGTAACCATCGAAGATGGAACGCGCCAGATCAATGGCACCTTCAACAACCCGTCGAAATGAAACGGCCCCTTGTTCATGAGCCAGTGATCGCCCAGCATATCGCCGTGGTCGGACATGAAGACGACCGCCGTGGTCTCGTCGAGCTTGAGCCGCCGCAGCGCATCCAGGATGCGCCCCGCCTGCTCGTCCACGAACGAGACCATGCCCCAGGTGATCGCGATGATCTCCCGGACCTGGTCGTCGCTCATCTTCGTCGCGCCGTGCCGGCCGGAAGTCGGGACCGGGCCGGCGTGGGTCGCGGCGAAATGCGGCGCCAGGTCTTCGAGCTCGCCCTCCCGGCGCACCGGAAGGGGAATCGCGGCACGGTCGTACTGCGAGAACCACGGGTCCGGCGTCGCGAAGGGATGATGGGGATCGGGGAAGGACGCGCTCGCGAAGAACGGCTTCCCCCCGCGCGCCGCCTCCTCGAGGAATGCGATCGTCCGGTCCGCGATCCAGGTGTTGTAGTGCAGCGCGGGCGGGATCGCCATCTTCCACGCCTGCTCCGCACCGCTCGCAGGAGGCGCCCCCGCTTCCTTCCCGAGCAGCGCGAACCCGCCCGGCCGCTCGCGCTCGAGCCACGCGACGTAGTCGCCCCACATCCAGGAGCCGTGGCCCCCGGTGAATTCCGTGGTCTGAAAGCCGTAGTACGGCTCCGGCAGGTGCGCGATCTTCCCCTGCCCCCACATCCACATCGCCTCGGGGTAGTCGGCGGGCGCGAGCGATTCACGCGGCACGCCTCTTGGAGTGTCGTACACGCGCGCGTGGATCTTGCCGACGCTGTGCGTGCGGTAGCCGGCGGCCGCGAGCGTGCCCGGAAGCGTCGGCAGCCGGGGATCGAGATCGATGCCGTTCGTGCGGACGCCGTGCCCGCGGGGCGGCAGCCCGGTGAGCAGCGTGCCGCGCACCGGCATACAGAGGGGATTGGCGACGTAGGCGCGGTCGAACCGGACTCCTTCGGCCGCGAGCCGGTCCAGGTGCGGGGTGCGCAGCGCGGGCCGCGGCCCCCGCCACGCGGGCCACGCGCAGCCGAGCGCGTCCGCCCGCTGCTGATCGGTCATGATGACAACGAAGTTCGGCCGGGGCGCGGGCATGGATCCATGATAGCGGCTGCTACCATGAAGCCACGATGCGGATTTCTTCGACTCCTTGGGCTGCACAGGCAGCGGGCCGGCGTCGATGACCTGGATGGCCGGGATCGACATCGGCGGCACGAACCTCAAGGCGGGTCTCGTCTCGGACGCGGGCAAGGTCGAAGAGTTCCTCCGCGAGCCGGTGGAGCGGAACGTGACAGGGGAGGCGTTCGCCCGCCAGCTTGCTACGTTGGTGGAGCGCATGACGGCGAGACGGCCTCTCGCGGGGATCGGCGTGGGCGTGCCCGCCACCTTGCGCGCCGCCGAGGGGAAGGCCCTCCCGCGCGGCTGCAACCTCCCGGGACTCAACGAGTTCCGGCTGGGCGACCGGCTGCGGGAACTCACCAGCCGCCCCGTGCACGTGGCCAACGACGCGGACATGGCGATGGCGGGGGAGGCCCGGTTCGGCGCGGCGCGCGGCGTCCGCAACGCCGTCGCCATCACAATCGGCACCGGCATCGGCACGGGGCTGTGGCTCGACGGGAAGCTCTGGGAGGGCGCGCACGGATCGGGGGCCGAGTTCGGCCTCGCACACGGCCCCGCCGTACCGCAGCGGAAGGGCGGGCCGCGCTGGGTGAAGCGCGAAGCCGCCGCCGCGGCCGGGGCGGTTAGGGGCTGGGG
>CAYHEI010000219.1:0-5672 GCA_964355385.1 uncultured bacterium
CCACAGGGCTTCGACTCGGCCTCTTCAAGGCCTCGCTCAGGGCTAGCCCTGAGCAAGGTGCGAAGCACCGCGTCGAAGCCGGCCAGGACGGATCTTCCGTCCTGGCCGGCGCAGTATTCACAAACCTTTCGGTTTGTGAATACTGCGGGCTAGGCGCCGCGCCGATGCACGTCGTCGTGGATGGGTACAACGTCATGCACGCGCTGCCGGTCGGGAACGATTGGCCGGGCCGGACCTTCCAGGACCGCCGCCGGGCTTTCCTCGAGCGGCTCGCCGCGTACGGCGCGGGCCGCTCCCACCGGTTCACCGTGATCTTCGACGGCGCGCGCGGCGGCGACGAGTTCGGCGGCGCGGAGACTTGGCGGGGGATCGAGGTCCGCTACTCGCCCCGCGGCGTCGAGGCGGACGACCTCCTGCTCGACCTGGTGGAGCGCGCGCCGCGCGCCTCCGACCTCCTGCTCGTGTCGTCGGACAAGAGCGTCGCCGACCGGGCCCGGAGCTTCGGCGCGTCCGTCGCGCGCGCCGACGAGCTGATCGGCAAGCTGCGTACGGCGGGCGCCGGGCCGGCCCGGACGGGCCCTGCCGCGTTCGAGGAGCACGTCAAAGGCATGATCCGCCATGCGCCGCGGGCCCGCTCCGCCGCGCGCACCCGCCAGCGCCTGCAACTCTGGTGAGCGTTCGTTATACAATGTTGCGGCCATGATGAACTATCTGAGAGGACGCGTCGCCAAGGCGATCTTCTGGGTCTTGCTGGCCTGTTTCCTGCTGTTCATCGCCATCGAGCTGGGCATGCAGGGGAAGTTCAGCACCGGCGGGAACGCCGTGGCCGTCGTGAACGGCGAAGCCATCTCCTCCCAGGAGTTCTACCTCGTCTACAACCAGGAGCTCGAGGGGAACTGGAAGGCGATCCGCTCCACGATGACCGACGCCGACGAGAAGGCGCTGCGGCGGGAGATTCTCGACCGCCTCATCGGCCAGACGCTCGCGTGGCAGGAGGCCCGGCGGCTCAAGTACGCGACCAGCCGGAGCGAGGCCCAGATGGCGATCCGCGGGATGCAGGTGTTCATGAACCAGCAGGGGCAGTTCGACCCGCTGCGGTACCAGTCCGCGCTCGGCCGGCTCGGGATGTCGCCGGAGCTCTTCGAGATGGAGCAGGAGCGCGCGGCGTCCGCGGGCCGCGTCGAGGGCTTCGTGCGCGAGGGGGTCCGCGTGACGGACCTGGAGCTCTGGCTCGAGTACCTGCGCTGGCACCGGAAGATGCGCGTGTCGCTCGTCTCCTTCCCGCTCGCCGAGGCCAAGGAGAAGATCAAGGTCACGTCCGCGGAGGTGAAGGAGTACTGGGACCTGCGCAAGAAGGAGTTCGAAAAGGTGGAGCGCGTCCGCATCCGCCACATCGTCGTGGGGGCCAATCCGCAGGCGGGGCCCCAGGCGCTCGCGCAGGCCAAGGCCAAGGTCGAGGCGATCCGCGACGAGATCCGGAAGGGCGCGGAGTTCGCGGACGAGGCCAAGAAGAAGTCCGACGACACCAACACCGCGCCGCGCGGCGGCGACCTGGGCTGGCACGGGCACGGCGAGCTGATCCCCGAGTACGACTCGAAGGTCTTTCTCCTGAAGCCCGGCCAGATCACCGACGTCTTCCAGACGAAGTTCGGCTACCATCTCATCAAGTGCGACCTCCATCAGAAGGAGGAGAAGCCGACCTTCGACGAGCTCCAAGGGAAGATCCGGGCCCGGATCTTCACCGAACGCGCGCGCGAGCAGATGGCCGAGGAGGCCATCCGGGCCGCGTGGTACCTGCGGCGGCAGAAGGACTTGAAGAAGGCGGCCGAGCAGGTCGGGCGCAAGCCGGCCGACCTGGGCTGGGTGGCCCTGGGCGCGGGGCGACCCGCGGGGCTCTCCGCGACGTCCTTCGACGCCATCGCCCGGGCCCTGGTGCCGCTCGAGCCGGGGGAGTCCAGCGAGGTCATCGAGACCCCCGACGGATTTTTCATCGCGCGCCTCGACGAGGAAAAGCACGCGCGCTCGCCCGAGGCGGGCTTCCTCAAGGAGCGCGCCGAGATCGAGCCCTCCACCCTCGCTCGCAAGCAAAAGCAGATGTACGAGGCCTGGATGGCCGCGTTGCGCGCCAAGGCCAAGATCCGCATTTCCCTCGACGCGGGGTGACGCCGACCTCACTCAGCCCGTATCTTGCCTCCCAGGTAGCATCTTGCTACCATCAGGGCATGGGACAGCCCGTGAAGGTTTCCGACGGTCTCCTCGCCGAGGCGCGCTCGACGGGACACCTCCTCAACCGGTCCGCCGCCGGACAGATCGAGTTCTGGGCCCAGATCGGAAGGGCGGTCGAACCTCTCCTCGCCGGCGCCCAGGTCGTCGCGCTGAAACGATCCGGCAAGGGGCGAAAGCTCTCGACGATGCTGGCTTCCGTCGATTCGCCGGAAGGATCCGGACGGCTGCGCACGTATCTCAGGAGCGGTCCCTTCCCGCGTTATGAACCCGCCCTGCACTGTCCGGGGATGCTCGTTCGCACGGACAAGGGCGGCAAGAGGACCACGGGACGCTTCGTCGGCCGCGAGTTCACGCCCTCCCGCTGAAGCCGGCCGAGCTCTTCGACCGCCGGCCGGTTCTGGTCGCGCTCGCGGGTCCGAATGGCGCGGGCAAGACGACCTTCTACGGTGTCCACCTCAAGAACGCCGGCCTCCGCCTGGTCAATGCCGACATCCTTGCCGCCACGCTCGGTCTTGAGCCCGCCGCGGCGATGCGCCTCGCCGGAGCGTTGCGGCACGCGCTGATCGAGCGCCGGGAGAGCTTCGTGTTCGAGACGGTCTTCTCCGATCCCGTCGGCGACAAGCTCGGCTTCCTGAAGCGCGCGGCCGCCTCCGGGTACACGGTCATCCTCTGCTTCATCGGGCTCGCCCGCGCGGGGATTTCCGAGGAGCGGGTCGCCATGCGTGTGTCGCAGGGCGGCCACGACGTGCCGACGGAGAAGCTGAAGTCCCGGTTTCCGCGGACCCTCGGGAATCTCAGGGCGGCCTTGAGAGAACTCCCGCACGTCCTCGTCCACGACAACAGCGACCTGCGTCGCCCGTATCGCCTGATCGCGGTCTACCAAGCTGGGACCTGCGTGGAACGGTCCGCCGACGTTCCCGGCTGGTTTCGATCCCTCGAACCGTGAGGGCGCCTGTGCCCACGGGCGTGAAACTCCCGGCCTCCGACTCCCACCCCCTCCTCGAACCGACGGCGGCGTACCAGAAGAGCTGAGTCGAACAGCTCGCCTTCGGGCATGTGATCTCCTCGTATGTGGGATGATTCCCTTATGGCGGACGTCAAGATCGAACAGCTTACGTTGAGGAGCCTACGCCTGAGCATTTCGGGCATGGGTCGCCAGCTTGGCACGGCGACGGGAATTGTAGTTCAGGCGAAGGAGAAGCTATTCCTCGTCAGCAATCGACACGTCTTCACCGGTCGCAACCATGAAACACGTCAGCCGCTCGACCGTCAGGGGGGGCTCCCCGATTCTGTTTCTGTGTCGCACCACAAGACGGGGCAGCTGGGAGCCTTCGTCCAAACGTGTGAACGATTAGTTGGCACGAATGGCGAAGTACTGTATCTGGAGCATCCCGACCCCAATGTGGATGTTGCTGCGCTGCCTATCAAGCAACAACCGGAGGTCGATTACTACGTGACGGATCCGCACCACAACACAGCCCTCAGTGCACGGATCACCGTAGCCTCGACCGTGTGCGTCATCGGGTTCCCATTTGGCCTGTCTTCGCACGAGCACTTCCCGATCTGGAAGACGGGCAGTATTGCTTGCGAGCCGGATGTGCCGTATCAGGGACACCCGTGCTTCTTGGTGGATGCGGCGACACGGGGTGGAATGTCGGGATCACCCGTCTACGCAGTATTTAGAGGACCTTACGCTGTGGAGGGCGGTGGAACCGCGCTTGGTTCCGGCGAAGTGTCGCGATTCATGGGCATATACTCTGGCCGACTACTCATACCAGCGCCTATCCGGGAGCAGCTGTCCGAACTCACAACGGGGTTGCTTGCCGATCTCGGCTCGGATCTCGGCATGGTGTGGCGGCCACAGGTCATCGACGAGTTGCTCTCCCGCGCTACTTGATCCAGCGGGGCCGTGATGATTGGAGCAGTCCCTCGACTGGCGTGGCATTGTGAGCGTATTCCCGCCGCACATCGAAGGAGCGCGAATGGCATGCCTTGAGCATGCCGGAGAACTGATCTCCTCTGCAGAGCTTGTACTGAAGCCTGGAGGGCAACCCCACACTGCTTACCACTTGGCTGTCCTCGCATTGGAAGAGATCGGGAAGGCCGATCTTGTCGCCATGTCGTACGCCTCATCTCGATCAGGTGAACCTTCCGCTTGGATTGCAAAGCATGCTGAAGACCACGTCAAGAAGCTGTTTTGGGCGTTCTGGGGTCCTTCGATGGGAAAGACATTGATAACCAAGGATCAGATCGAAGCGCATCAGGGAATGGCGAAGGCTGTCCATGAAAAGCGCCTGCGCAGTCAGTATGTCGACGTTGGTAATGAACGTGTCAATATTCCCCGGGACGCGGTGCAAATGGATGAAGGAGAGAAGTTGATTGGTTTGGCAAGGGCCCGTCTTGAGCTTGCGCGTCTCTCTAAACCACTCGAGATGGAGTCAGAAGAACTCAAGAAGGACATGGCTTGGTTCATTCGTGCAACCGACGACCCAACAATACGAGGCACGATCATGGGACGAGACTCGATGAGCAAACTCGTTGAGTTGGGGGATGCCGGGCGATGGATACATTGGCTCCGTGAGCAATTCGAGGCTGCGGATGCGGAAGCCAGCAAATTGCTGGCGCAAGAACTTTCCAAATCAGTCGCCAAGGGCAATGAAGCCCAGCGGGAGAAGTGGAAGGTTGGCATCCGTCTCGTGACCAATTCGCACGTGATAGATCCCGCGTGGATCGGAAGGTGGAACAATAAGGTCAACTGGATCAAGCTCTCACCTGTTCAGGGGCGGAGAAACTGCATTCAGGCGCACTTCATCTTCCCCAAGGGAGTACCAGTACAAGGCCTACCTATCCTCTCGGCCGAAGTCGTTCGCAAGTTTGTAGTGTCCCTGAATGTTGGCACCCTAGGTTTCTTTTGGTGGTACGTGCCCCCCGAGAAGGAAAGACTCTTCGAGTCTGTCAAGGATCTCGAATCCGGGAGAGACTTGGACCTTGCATGGCTTCCCAATATGCCGACTGGATGGTCCGGCCACAAGCTGGACGAGGCCGGCCTGAACAACACCATGTCCTGTCTTGTCGCACTGATGCACAGGAGCCAAGACACCGCCGATATGATGCGAGAATACGCGGCCGGTCTTGCTTTGATGGCCAAGAGCGACGTGCACATCGCATTCTTTGTTGAGGCCTGCGCTCATTTCCTTGCTGCCTTGCGTCACGGAATCGCCAAGTTTGGCGATCACCGCAAAGGAGCGTCTGTGGAGGAGGTCTTTGTGGAGAGTCTACTTCCAGGGCTTCCGGGCGGTAGGGAGGAACTGATGAAGTATGCGAAGGTGGCCGAGCAGCTTGAGGTGTCCCATGAAGTGCCCGGCGACTTGAACATTGAAGTTGCATGTCGCTTAAAGGTGCTTTGCGACGGCTACTTCAATCGGATCTGCCGCCAAATCAACAGC
>CAYHEI010000220.1:0-5665 GCA_964355385.1 uncultured bacterium
GTCCAGCAGGTCCTTGGGAATGCCCAGGAAGAACTGCCGCATGAGGAAGATGTTCCACGCGCTGCCGAACCAGGCGGGCGCCCAGAGCGGGAAGAGCGTGCCGATCCAGCCGAGCGACCGGAAGACGCCGTAGAGGGGCACCATCAGGACCGGGAAGGGCACCATCATCGTGGAGACGGTCAGCCAGAAGAACAGGTCGCGCCCGGGCCAGCGCAGGTACGCGAAGCCGTACGCCACCAGGCCCGACGAGATGATCGTGCCCGCGGCGCCCAGGACGCAGACGACGACCGTGTTCCACGCGTACCGGAAGAACGGGATCGCGGACACCGCCTCGGCGTAGTTCGCCCAGCGCGGCGGGACCGGGATGAAGGTCGGCGGCATCTTCATCGTTTCTTCGATTGGTTTGAGGGATGTTGAAACCATCCAAAGAAAAGGAAGCAGGAACGCGATCGAGAGCAGGCCGAGCACGATGAAGAGGCCGGCCTGCCGGATTCCCTCCCGGGACTGCTTACGATCGAGCAGCGAGGGCTCCAGCGCCGCCATCACTGCCCCTGGTAGTGCACGAACCGGGCCGAGATCCGCGCGGCGGCCCAGGTCAGCACGAGGATGATCAGGAAGAGGATCCACGCCATCGCGCACGCGTAGCCCATGCGCATGTACCGGAAGGCGTTGTCGAACAGGTACATCGAGTAGAAGAGCGTGGCGCGCGCCGGCCCGCCGCGCGTCATGATGTAAGGCGTCGCGAAGACTTGCAGGACGCCGATGATGCCGGTGATGAACTGGAAGAAGAGCACGGGCGAGATCAACGGCACGGTCACACGCCAGAACTGCTGGAGCTTCGAGGCGCCGTCGAGCTCCGCGGCTTCGTACATCTCGACCGGCACCTCCTGGAAGGACGCCAGGAAGATGACGACCGAGTGCCCCACCCCCCAGAACCCCATGAAGACGAGCGCGGGCATCGCCCAGGCGGGCTCCGACAGCCAGTTCGGCCCCTGCACGCCCAGTCCCTTGAGCCCGAAGTTGATCAGCCCGTATTCCCCGTTGAACATCCACATCCAGACGATCGCGTTCGCCACGACGGGGACCAGCGAAGGCAGGAAGAACACGGCCCGGAAGAAGGACCGGCCGACGGTCGAGGCGTGCAGGAGCCCGGCCAGCGAAAGGCTCATCAGGAGACCGAGCGGCAGGGCGAACACGGCGAACACCGCGGTGTTCTTGAGCGAGCTCCAGAACACGTCGTCGTCCGCGAGGTCGACGTAGTTCCCCAGGCCGATCCAGACCGGCCTCGCGAGGACGGAATAGTCGCAGAGACTGTAGAACAACGAGGCCGCGAGCGGAAAGGCGAGGAACACGGCGAACCCAAGGAGCCAGGGGGCCATGAAGACCGCGGCCCACTTGCGCTCGTCGCGTTCGAGCACGCCGACACGCTTCGTCACGAGAGCGGCACCCCGAGCCGTTTCACCCGCCGCAGCTCGCGGTCCAGCCGCTTCTGCATCTTCCGCGCGACGGCGCCGAGCGCCTCCTCGGGCGTCGCCTGCATCAGGTACGTCCGCTGAAAGGCGACGTTCAGTTCCTCGGTGTACTCCTGCCAGAAGGTGAGCTGCGGCAGGGAGAAGGTGAGCGGGTGGCGGGCCAGGTCGATGAAGAGCCTGATCTGCGGGTGCGGGTGCGCGCGGAGGAACGCGTCGCTGACCGCCTTGAGCGGCGTGAACTTACGCTGCCCCAGGCACAACTTCTCCATCGGCCCCTGGGCGAGCACGTACTTCATGAACTCGAACGATTCCCGGGGATGGCGGGCGTCCCGCGGGATCGCCAGCACGTCCTCATCGGCGATGGAGCGGCCGTAGAGCGCCGGATCCGTGGTGGGGAACGGCGCGGCGCCCCAGCGCATGCGCGGCGCGTACTCGCGGACGAAGTTGTACATCCAGACGCCCTGGATCTCCATCGCCACCTTGCCGGCCATGAACGCGTTCTGCGGCGAGGAGAAGTTGCCGAAGCCGCTCGCGAACACCTGGACGGGACCCACGCCGTACTTCTTCGTGTAGGACTGCACCCAGCGGAAGGCCGCGATCGCCTCAGGCTCGGCGCACGTGATCTTCTCCGCGCCGTCCCAGAGTCGGCCCCCGAAGAAATACGGCCACGCCCAGTTCCACCACCCCGGCTCCCACGGCAGGAAGCCCATCTGCACGATGTGTCCCGCCGCATCCCGGATCGTGAGCCGCTCGGCCATCTCGTCGAGCTCCGCGATCGTGCGCGGCGGCTTCTCCGGGTCGAGGCCCGCCTTCCGGAACATGTCCTTGTTCCAGTGCAGGGCGACGCTCGCGGGCGTCGTCGGCACCGCCCAGATCTTGCCCCGAAAGCGGCAGGCATCCCAAAACGCCGGGATGAAGCGCGACGCGTCGATCCCCGCCTCGGCGAGCAGGTCGTCCAGGGGCAGCAAGGCGTTCTTGTCGGCGAAACTCACGACGTCCGCGTCAAAGAGCCCGGCGAGGTCGGGGGGATCGCCGCCCGCCGTCGCGATGAGCGTCTTCTGGGTGATTTCGCTGGTGGTCACATACGTGACGTTGAGGCGATCCTGCTCCCCGTTGAAGTCCTTCACGACCGCCTTCATGGCGTCCCCCTCGAAGAGGGTCCACTTCTCCCAGTAGGAGAGCTCCACGCGGGGAGCGGCGCACGCGGGGGCCGCGAGGAGTCCTGCGGCCAGCCAAGCCCGGGACGCGACGGCCCAACCCGGCGTCATGCGGGCTACTATAGCAGGCGTCGATTCGACCCGGGGGGTCCGCAAGCGCCCCAGGAGGTGTGTTACGATGTTACTACAGTCGTGAGGAAATCAATCGTCTCGAGCCTCTCGTTGACACCCAGCGCCTGGAAAAGGACGCAGGAACTGATGAAGGCGGAACGGCGCAGCCGCAGCGACATCGTCTGCGAGGCCGTCGAGCGCTACTACACGATGCGCCAGTGGCATGCACTTCAGGCGCGCGGCGCCAAGTCGGCCAAGGCGTTGAAGATCCGGACCGAGGATGACGTGGACCGGGTCATCCACTCGTTCCGGTCCGCGAAGGGGTGATCCTGCGGATCGTGCTCGACACGAACGTCCTCGTGTCCCATTTCATCCTGCCGAACGGCAACCCGACGAAGATCCTCCATCTCGCGCTGGCCGGCAAGGCGACCATCGTCCTCTCCCCACCGATCCTGGAGGAACTTGAGGACGTGCTCGGCAGGAAACTCGGCTTCGGCCCAACCGACGCCGCGGCCGCTCGCACCTCAATCGAGACGATCGCGGAACTCGTCACTCCGGTGCATGCCATCGATCACATCGCACAGGACGACGCCGACAACCGCGTCCTGGAATGCGCGCTCTCCGGCCTCGCCGACGCCATCGTGACCGGGGACAAGCGCCACCTCCTCCCCCTGAAGCAGTTTCGGGGCATCCCCATCCACTCGCCGCTCGATTTCCTCAAGACGCACCAACCGGAGTGAGGACCGGGCACGGCTCTTCGCGGCGGTTCAGCCGGCCTGTCAGGCCAGGTACAGTGTCGCCGGCTTGAGTGTGCGAGCGACCGGATCCACGTCGAGGCCGAGGCTCTCCAGCGCCAGCGCGCCGAACAGGGGCTCCGTTCCGTCCGGGGCGAAGACGACCAGGCAGGGCGCCGATCCACCGTCGTAGGTGAAACGCACCTCGCCCACGGGGAAGATCCGGCGCGTGCCATCCGCCAGCACGAAGGTCTTCTCGCTCGTCGGGACGATCCCCACGGAGCGAAGGACGGATTCCGGTACGAACGGATAGGCCGCGCCGGTATCCACATGCCCCTCGACCTCAACTTGTGAGTCCGGTTTCGCCAGCGGTGCGATCTTGAACTTGGCCGTGAACGTGCCCATCGGCTTGATCATACCAGCCGAGGGAAAAGGACTGGGTGCGGGGGGACTCGAACGGTTCGGCAGGCTCACCGTTCGACCCTGAGCTCGCCGAAGGGTCGAACCCGCAACCCGCTGATGGCGCGCGGGAGCGCCCCACCCCGCACCCCGCCACCCGCGCGCTGCGCGGGCGGCGCGGCGGCCGTGGCTCAGCCAAGGCCCCCCGCCATGCTCTAAAAGCGGCGCCAACTAATAAGAATGGGTGCGGGGGGACTCGAACCCTCAACCCGCTGATTAAGAGTCAGCTGCTCTACCATTGAGCTACGCACCCGAAGAACACCTATGAGAGCATAGCGGAGGGCGGATCGCCAAACCGTCACAGACTTCAGACAAAGCCTGACCCTCCAAGTCCTACGAGGCCTTCGCGCGTTTCTCCAGCGCGGACAGCCAGCGAGCCAACAATAGGGCATGGCGAGCCAGTCGGCGATCGACCTGCTTGGCGAAAGGTTCGGCGTACGCCTGCACGGCGATGTTTCGGTCGTTGAGCATGGCGAGGGCGGCCTCCGCGTCCTTGTCGCTGAGCAGCTCATCCTCGCGTGACGCGCGAATGCACGAGGCGGGCGATCCTGCGGGACCTCTGCCGGTCCGCTGGACTTCCGCCTGGGCGGCCTCCCAGGCCGTTTCGAAGGCGAGCTCGAACCGCTTGATCGCCGCATCGCGCTCCACCGCGCTCCGGCGGGATTTCCCCGCGAGCTCCTGGAAGGATGCGAGTGCCTTGCGGGCGCGCTGAAGCCGTTCTTTCAGCGAACCCACGGGATTCCCTCGACGGCCACCTTCTCCCGGAACGCCGCGTCGGCCATGCGCAGATTCACGATATCGACGCGATACGGGACGGTGCTCGCCTCAAGCGCCTCCTCCAGGGCTGCGAGGCGGGCGGCGGACGTCTTCGGGGCCAGGCGGACCGCCACGTCCAGGTCCGAGGCGGGGCTGATCCGGTCCCGCGCCCAGGAGCCGATCAGCCACGCGCGGCCGGCCTTCGCCGGGACGTGACGCCGGACGATGCGGCGGACTTCGAGCAGGTAGCGGCGCTGGAGCGCGGTCATGACTCGATCATCCTACCGCATGATCATGCAGCAGGGGATGATGTCGCCTCCCCTCACCCTCCCGGCCGCGGCTCGAACTACTTCAAGACGGCGGAAACGGCGCCGCGTTCCTCCGTGCCCCTCAGCACTTCACCGCGGCGTTCTTTCGGGCATAGTTCCACCAGTTCAGCGCCAGGGCGGTCACGTAATACACGGCGAATCCGTAGAACGCGTACTCGGGAACCCCGGCCTTGATCTGCATCGCGAAGATGTTGGGAACCAGGAAGGCGCCGTAGGCCGCGATGGCCGAAGCCCATCCCAGGACGGGTCCGGCATGCTCCTGGGAGAACACCATCGGGATCATGCGGAACGTCGATCCGTTGCCGATGCCGGTCGTGATGAAGAGCAGGAGAAAGAGCAGGAGAAACGGACCGAAGTAGGCCTCCGGTGTCGGCGATTGGCGCGCCGCCATGATGAAATACGCCACGCCCAGGCTGGAAGCGATCATCAGGATCGTGTCCCAGTGGGTCACCCGCGCGCCGCCCAGGCGGTCGGCAAGCCACCCCCCCACCGGTCGCGCCAGCGAACCGACGAGCGCCCCCAGCCAGGCGTAGCGGAACGCGTCCGGCGCATGGGGATTGGCCACCGCGGTCGCCAGGGCGTTCCCGTCGGCATCCACCCGGATGTAGCCGAACATATCCGCGATCAGCTTGGGGAACGCGCTGGAA
>CAYHEI010000221.1:0-5643 GCA_964355385.1 uncultured bacterium
CGGGCGTGCGGGACGCCGCGTACGCGGGGTCGTTGCGCCGGATGCGGGAGACCAGCCGCGACCTGGACATCCTGGTGACGCCCCGCCGGCCTTCCGACGCCCCCGCGATCATGCAAGCCTTCACGGAGCACGACGAGGTCGCGGACGTCGTGGCGCACGGCGAGACCAAGTCGTCGGTGCGGCTGGAGTCCGGCGTGGAGGCCGATCTGCGCGTGGTCCCGCCCGAGTCCTTCGGCGCCGCGCTGCACTACTTCACGGGGTCCAAGACCCACAACATCCTGATTCGGGAGCTCGGGGTCAAGAAGGGGCTGCGCATCAACGAGTACGGCGTCTTCAAGGGGAAGAAGCACGTGGGCGGCGCCACCGAGGAGGAGGTCTTCAAGGCGGTCGGACTCCCGTTCATCGCGCCGGAGCTCCGCGAGGGCGCCGGAGAGGTTGAGGCCGCGGCGGCGGGCCGGCTGCCGAAGCTGATCGAGCCGGGTGACCTCCGGGGCGACCTCCACATGCACACCGACTGGAGCGACGGAAAGAACACCATCGAGGAGATGGCCGAGGCGGGACGGGCGCTCGGGTACGAGTACGTCGCGCTGTGCGACCACTCCGAGTCGCTGCGCGTGGCGGGCGGCCTGGAGGTGGACCGGCTGCACAAGAAGAACAAGGCCATCGACGCGGCGAACAGGACCCTCAAGGGGTTCCGCATCCTCAAGGGCGCCGAGGTGGACATCCTCGAATCGGGAACGCTCGACTACCCCGACGAGGTGCTGGCGGAGCTCGACGTGGTCGTCGTGTCCGTCCATTCGCGGTTCAGCCTGGACGAGGCGGCGCAGACCCGGCGCATCTGCCGGGCGCTGGCGAACAAGCACGTCACGCTCCTCGCCCATCCGACCGGCCGGCTGATCAACCGCCGCGATCCGTACGCCGTCAACCTCGCCGAGGTCGTCAAAGCCGCCGCCGACCACGGCAAGTGCCTGGAGCTGAACGCGCAGGTGGACCGGCTGGACCTCTCCGACGGGGGGCTCAAGGCCGCGAAGGCCGCGGGGGTGACGGTCGCGATCAACACCGACGCGCACGACGCGGCGTACTTGAGGCCGGGCCGGGAATACGGGATCGGGATGGCGCGGCGCGGCTGGCTGGAGGCCGGTGACGTGCTGAACGCCCTGCCGCTGCCCAAGCTCCTCAAGCGGCTCGCCCGATGATCCCGCTGCGCGACGCCAACCCGGCCGAGCGGCCTCCGCTCATGACGGGCGCGCTCATCGTGGCCAACCTGGCGGCGTTCGTGTACCAGCTTTCGCTCGGGCCCGGCGAGCAGCAGCCGATGCTGTTCCGGTTCGGCTTGGTCCCCGCGAAGCTGACCGAGCCCGACTGGGCGGCCGCCGTGGCCGGCACGGCCTCGGTGCTGCCGTTCCTCACCAGCATGTTCCTGCACGGCGGGATCATGCACCTCGTGGGCAACATGTGGTTCATGTGGATCTTCGCGGACAACGTCGAGGACCGCATGGGGTCGTTCCGGTTCCTGGCGTTCTACCTCCTGTGCGGCCTCAGCGCGTCCGCCGCCCACCTCGCGCTGAACCTGCACTCGCGGATTCCCACCATCGGCGCGTCGGGCGCCATCGCGGGCGTCCTGGGGGCGTATTTCCTCATGTACCCCAAAGCCCGCGTGCTCACGCTCGTTCCGCTCGGGTTCTTCACCCGGCTGATCGAGCTGCCCGCGTTCGTCGTGCTGGGGATGTGGATCGTGCTCCAAACCGTCTACGGACTGATGTCGGCCACCGGTCCCCACGCCGTGGGCGTGGCGTTCTGGGCGCACATCGGTGGATTCCTGGCGGGGATGCTGCTGTACCGGCTCTTTCTTCGCGGGCGGACCCGGGGGCGGGCGTGAACTCGTCCGCGGCCATCGCCGCCGCGCTCGGCGCGTTCGTCCAACAGGGCGGCCCGCCCGGCTGCGTGGCGATCCTCATCACGCCGGCGGGGAGCGAGACGATCCGGCTCGGCCGGGTCGCGGCGGATGACGCGTGGGTGCCGGACGAACGCACCCGGTTCGGCGTTGCGTCGGTTACGAAACTCTTCACCGGCATCCTGTTCGCGGACCTGCTGCGTGAGGGGCGCGTCCGGCTGGACGATCCCGCGTCGCGCTGGCTGCCGCGCGCGCTGCCGCGGTACGGGGCGACGGAAATTGCGCTGCGGCACCTCACGACGCACACGAGCGCGCTTCCCGTCGGCGCCCCCGGCACATCGGTGCTCGGCGGCCGCCTCTGGACCTCGCCGCGGGTGTGGCGCATCGCCTTCCGCCGGTGGGTCCTCCGGCAGGGCTCGGGGCCGCTCGCGGGGGTCACGACGGATGACCTCCTGGCCTGGCTCGCGGACTACACGTTGCCGCGCGCGCCCGGCGCGCAGCGCGAGTACTCCAACATCGGCTTCGGGCTGCTGGGCGAGGCGCTGGGGAAAGCTGACGGCCGGGGGTACGAGGCGGCGCTGCGCGCGCGGGTGATCGCGCCGCTCGGGCTGCGCGACACCGTGTACACCCGGACGCCCGGCGCGCCGGCGCTGCACGAGCTGGCCCTCGGCCCGCTGGGCGGGGCGGGCGGGCTCATCTCGACCGCGGCCGATCTCGCGGTGCTCGCGCGCGCGGTGCTGGGCGCGTCCCCGCGTCCCCTCGCGGAGTCCATCGCGATGACGCTCTCGCCCGTCGGCGACGTGGCCGGCTCGCCCGTCCACCTCGCCTGGGCGCACGAGGCCAAGACGGGCCGCCTGTACCACACCGGGATGAGCCATGCCTTCCTCGGCGTGGACCTGAAGCGCAAGGTCGCCGCGGTGGTCCTCTTGGTGGGGTCGCTGGACGAGAACGAGGAGCTCGGGCTCGCGGTGCTCGACCGGGTCGCGGGCGGCAACCGGGCCTTCCCCACGCCGCGCGTTGTCGTCGAGCTTTCCGCCGCGGCGCTCGCTCGTTACTCGGGCACTTGGCGCCTGGACGCCGAATCCTCGGTCGTCCTGACCGCGACCGACAAGGGTCTCAAGGCGCAGTTCATGAAGGGCGGGAAGCCCGGCGGTGCGGCCGATCTCTGGCCGTCCAGCGAACACTCGTTCTTCTGCAAGGAATGGGACTGCCGCTGGGACTTCGAACCGGCCGCGGCGGGCGTCCCCACCGCCGCCCGCGTCCGCATGTACGCGTTCGACGGCACCTACCGCCGCGTCCAATGACTCGGCCCGCCTGGAAGCTGATCGGAAGCGTCGTCCTCGTGGGCGGACTCATTGTCTACGACCAGTATCGACAGGAGGACGTCGGCTTTCGAGACAACCTGGCGAAAGCGACCGCCGAGTACGACCGCCTCGCATTGGACGTATCGACCCGGGAGGCAGGACTGACGATCGTGACCAACGTTGGCCGATACGAAGAGTCCCGATGGTGCGGAGATGCCGCGAGTGCGAGCGCCGTGCAGCTCAGCATTGGCATCGGTGCCAATCAGAGGATCGTCCGGGTTTCACTTCGGCGCTGGCCGAGCGCGACGGATGCCGCTCATTCCGCGACCGGACCGCTGTTGGTCGAGAAGGGTATCTGCGAGGCGGAGTGGAACAGGCTCATGAGGCAGCGCCGCCCGTAGGGTCTTTCGGTTCGACGACGTATCCGGAATGGAATGGGACCGCAAAGGCATGGGAGCGCGAGGCCAGCCGGGCCGCATGGGCCTCGTTGGGCTCGCTGCGGAGGCCTGCCAGAATCTCTTGCTGAACCGACTTGTTCGCTAGGCGTCCTGCGAGAGAAACGTGGCTACCGTTTCAATGACGGCATCCCCGGCGGCGGCGATGCGCTCTTCAGGCCAGCCTTCGGGTCCAAGGCGGGGCATATGAATGAACCCGCACGGGACCGAGGAACGGCGTGGCGCGGCCATGAGATGGAAGAAGAGATTATTGCAGACGTATCCGCCCGCGTCGTCGGAATGCGCGAACGGGATACCGGCGGTGGTGAGGCCGGTGGCGATGTCCTCCAGTGGCAGTGTTGAGGAAAGCTCGGGAGGCGCCTCGGCCCGGATCACCCGCTCGCGATGCCGGGGCGGTTCGCCGTCGCGAACGTGATCGCGGTTGCGGGCGACGTGCTCCAGGCGCGCTTCGGAGTAAGTCGTCTGACCGAAACAGACGACGGCACGGTGGGGCGTGGATTCAAGGATGTCGTGCAGGATCGCGTAGCAGCGGTCGAACTCGACGGGGAGGATGACGGAGCGGGCGATGAGTCCGGTCAGGCGGGAGGAGCGTTCCGCGGCGCGCACGAGCGCTTCCGACGAGTTGACCGCATGGCGGCCGAAGGGCTCGAAGCCCGAGATGACGATCACAGCAACGGGAGCGGGAGCGCTCCCTTCGCCGCGAGGCGTAGGAAGAAATGGCCCACGCCGGCGGCGCCGCACATGAAGTCGGGCGAATAGAAGCCGGGTTCGTCGGCCTGCCAGCGCTCGCCCGAGCCGTCGCTCACGCGGTAGCCCATGGCCAGCCGGGCGAACTCCGCCGCCCGGTCGCGCCAGAGCGGCTTGCCCGTGAGGCGGTGCAGCTCCAGGAACAGCTCCGCGTTGCCGCTCAGGCCGTGGCACTGCGAGGGGTTCTTCCGGATGTCGCCGTAGGCGAACGTGGCTTCTCCCGCCCCCTCCGCGACCTCCAGCAGCCACGGTTCGCGGAACGCCTCCCAGGCGCGGGCGAAGAACAACCCCACGCCGGGCGCGCCGTGGCACCACTGGCACTTGAACGCCTCCGCCGGCGTGTCCGGCTGGCGCCGCCAGTTCAGCCCGCCGCGGTCGGGCGCGGCCGCCTGGCGCATGGTCGCGGCGGCCTCGAGCGCGATCTCCTTCCACCGTGCTTCGCCCGTTGCGGTGTGCAGCCGCACGAAATACGTCGAGCCCCCGAACGCCGCGCTCTGCACCGAACTACCCCCTATCGCCGCCGGCGCCTGATCCCGCCCATAGGCCGCCCCAATCTCGACCTTGTGCCCATCGCCGCCCTCGGCCAGCGATTGAAACTCCGTAATGTAAAGCTTCGCCATTAGGTCCCCCCGGTCGATCTGCGCCGGCTCATACCGGCTTCGTGCATTGCTATCGCCACCGCCTGCTTGCGGCCGCTCACCACCGGCCCGTGCTTGCTCCCGCTGTGCAGCTTGCCCATGCCGTACTCGCTCATAACCTTGTGAACCTTCGCCATCCCACGGTCATCCCCGCGGTGCGCCATGCTGCCCTTGTGCTTCATCTATCCCCCCCTTCAATCTAAGCTCGCGCAGCCACGCCTTGCCGCCAGCGCCGCTGTGCCGCCGCCTTCGCCGCGCGCCGTCCCGCGCAAACAACACACTCGCCGGAATGAAGAACGGCCGGCCCCACGGCAGACACAGGCGCCGCTTCAATGGCCGGCCGCGCCAGCACAGCATCGCACAGTGCCAGAACATCCTTGTTCGTCGTCTGCCGCCGTAGCCGTAGCGCTATCTCGTGCCACGTCTCAACATCGGATAGCCATGTGCCGTGAGCCATGCGTAGTCTCTACCATCAACCAAAACGTAATTTCTACAGGCCTGTGTAGGCTCTACAGATCGGTGGTGTAGTGTCTACGCGTTTCAAATGGCCGGGGGACAGATGGGGACTAGAACTCGATACCGATGCCCCGAAGGGGTTCCCCGCC
>CAYHEI010000222.1:0-5631 GCA_964355385.1 uncultured bacterium
AGCCGGAGACCCAAAGCATCCTCAATCAACGCTCGCCGCTCGCTTTCGCTCGCGTCGGCGCGTTGCTATAATCCCTATCATGGAATCTGCCAAGATCATCCTGAACATTTCGATCGCGCTGATCCCGGTCGGCATGATCGTGGGGTTCGTTCACGGCGGGGTGGGCCTCGGCCTGATGCTTCTGGGCTGGGTGGGCGTCCTCCTCTACGACGGCCCGGCCCACGGGAAGGTCCGCTTCGGTCCGACGCTCCACCCGCAACCGCCGGCTTCGCCGACACCGAAAGCCTGATCAACTCCGGTCTGTCCCGCTGGCGTAGCTCAGGGGTAGAGCAGCGCTTTTGTAAAGCGCGGGTCGGGGGTTCAAATCCCTCCGCCAGCTGGAGGGCCGGCCCTTGACGCCGGTTCCGCCCTCCGCTTCCCGCATTCAGCTGACCGAGTTGGTCCTGCCCAACGACGCGAACATCCTCGGGAACATGCTCGGCGGTCGCGTCATGCACTTCATCGACCTCGCGGGCTTCATGGCGGCGAACCGGCACTGTCGCCGGCGTTGCGTGACCGCCGCCATGGAGCGCCTGGAGTTCCACCATCCCATCAAGGTCGGCGATGCGATCGTGCTCGACGCTCGGGTCGTGTGCGTGGGGCGCACGTCCATCGACGTGATGGTCGAGGTGCGTTCGGAGAACCTCTTGACGGGGGCGCGCGAGCACACGAGCACCGCGTTCATGACGTTCGTCGCCGTGGACGAGCGAGGAAGGCCGCTGGCCGTGCCCCCGCTTTCCCCCGAAACCGATGAAGACCGCCGGCTGCAGGCGGACGCGCTCGAGCGGCGGGCCTATCGACTGCGCTCAAGGCCCGCCCCGACCCCTGCCGAGGGGCGGGCGCAGCGCAAGGCGCGGGGCGGCTGACCCCGGCCGATTTCCGCTCCAATCTTGCCTTGGTCCGGGAGCGCATCGCCGCCGCCGCGCGGCGGGGGGGACGGGACCCGGCCGCGGTGACGGTGGTTGCGGTCACCAAGACGCTCCCCGTCGCGGACGTGCTGGCGGCCGCGGCCGCGGGGCAGACGGAGTTCGGGGAAAACCGGGTCCAGGAGGCGCAGGTCAAGGTCGCGGCGCTGCCCGGGGCGACCTGGCATCTCGTGGGCCGGCTCCAGACCAACAAGGCCCGGGACGCCGCGGGCCTCTTCGGGCTGATCCACTCGCTCGACCGGTTCGAGCTGGCCGTCGCGCTGGATCGCGCCGGGCGGGCGCTTGGACGGCCCTGCCGGGCCCTGATCCAGGTGAATTCGGCCGCCAACCCCGGTCAAGGCGGGGTCGCCCCGGCCGCGCTCGACGATTTCGTTGAAAAAATGACCGGACTGACGTATCTTCATATCTGCGGCTTGATGGCGATCGGGCCGCATCCGGCCGGCGCGGACGAGGTGCGCGAGGCCTTCCGCCGGACGCGGGCGGCCTTTGAGCGGCTCGCCCCACGGATGGGGGAGCGGTTCGGGATTCTTTCGCTGGGCATGAGTGAGGACTTCGAAACGGCGGTCGAGGAGGGAAGCAGCATGGTTCGGATCGGGACGGCGTTGTTCGGCCCCAGGGAGCGTCCATGACGCGCTTGGGCATCATCGGCGGCGGCAACATGGCGGAGGCCCTCGTGGCCGGCATCGTACGGGCGAAGCTCCTGGATCCCTCCCGGATCCTGATCAGCGACGTGCGCGAGGAGCGGCTCGAGCAGCTCGCGAAGAAGTACCGGGTGAAGACCACCCGGAACAACATGGAGGTCGCGCGGGAGAACGAGACGGTCCTGATCGCGGTCAAGCCCCAGCACGTGAAGGAAGTCCTCGACGAGATTTCCGAGGTCGTGGGCGGCCACCAGCTCATCATCTCGATCGCCGCGGGGATTCCAATCCGGATGATCGAGCGGCGGCTGGCGCGTCCGGCCGCCGTGATCCGCGTCATGCCCAACACGCCGGCCCTCGTGCAAGAGGCTGCCGCGGGCATCGCGCTGGGCTCGCACGCCGCGGACGTGCACAAGGAGATGGTGATCACGCTGTTCAACGCGATCGGCGTGGCGGTCGTGATCGATGAGTCCCACATGGACGCCGTCACGGCGCTGTCAGGCAGCGGGCCCGCCTATGTCTGTCTCTTGATTGAGGGTTTGGTTGAAGCCGGTGTCAAAGAGGGACTCGATCCCGATGTGGCGCGGGAGCTCGCGGTGCAGACCGTCTACGGGACCGGCCGCCTGCTCAGTCAGACCGCCCAGGACCCGGCGGTCTTGCGCGCCCAGGTCACGTCGAAAGGCGGCACCACCGAAGCGGCGCTGGAGGTGCTCGGCAGCCGCGCCTGGAACCAGATCCTGATCGAGGCCGTGCACGCGGCCCGGGTGCGCGCGGAAGAGCTCGCGACGAGCGCATGATCAGTCGGTACACGCTCCCGGCGATGGGAGCGGTGTGGGCGGAAGAGGCGAAATTCGGGCGGTGGCTCGCGGTGGAGCTCGAAGTGTGCCGGGCGCACGCGCGGCGAGGACGGATTCCACGGGCCGCCCTGCGCGCCATCGAGCGGCGGGCCGGGTTCAAGATCGCGCGGATCGACGCGCACGAGCGCAAGCTCGAGCACGACGTCCTCGCCTTCCTGGCGGCCGTCGGCGAGCGCGTCGGTCCCGCGGCCCGTTACATCCACATGGGCCTGACCTCCTACGATGTCGTCGACACCGGGCTCTCCATGGCGCTGCGGGACGCGGCGGGTCTGATCGAAGGAGGGCTGCGGGAGCTGTCGGCGCGGCTGCGGCGGCTCGCGCGGGCGCACCGCGGCACGGTCACGGTCGCGCGCACCCACGGGGTCCACGCCGAGCCGACGAGCCTGGGTCTCAAGTTCGCCGTGCACTTCGACGAATGCCGCCGCAATCTTGAGCGGCTCGGCGCCGCGAAGCGGGCGATCGCGGTGGGCAAGATCTCCGGCGCCGTCGGAAACTACGCGCACCTGCCGCCCGCCATCGAGGGTGAAGTGCTGCGCCGGCTGGGTCTGGCGGCGGCCCCGATCTCCACGCAGGTGATCCAGCGGGACCGCCACGCGGCGTTCCTGTCCGTCCTCGCGGTGCTCGCGGGATCGCTCGAAGCGCTCGCGCTGGAGGTGCGGAACCTCCAGCGCACCGAGATCCTCGAGCTCGAGGAGCCGTTCAAAGCCGGGCAGAAGGGCTCGTCGGCGATGCCCCACAAGCGCAACCCGATTCTCAGCGAGCGTATCTGCGGGCTCGCGCGCGTGGTGCGCGGATACGCCGCGACGGGGCTCGAGAACATCGCGTTGTGGCACGAACGTGACCTCACGAACTCCTCCGCCGAACGGGTCATCCTGCCGGACGCCTGCATCGCCGTGCACTACATGCTTTCGCTCGCCGTACGCGTCCTCGACGGGCTCGTCGTGTATCCCGAGCGCATGCGGCGGAATCTCGACGCCACGGGCGGCCTCGTGTACTCCCAGCGCGTCCTGCTCGCGCTGGTCGACGCGGGGATGTCCCGCGACCGCGCCTACCGGGTCGTCCAGGGACACGCGATGCGCTCCTGGAAGGGCGGGAGGCCGTTCCGCGGGGCGCTCGCGGCGGACCCGGAGGTGTACGCCCGGCTCGCGCCGCGCGCGCTGGAAGCCTGCTTCGATCCCGTGTATTATCTGCGGAACGTGTCGGCGATCTACCGGAGGCTCGGACTGTGAGGAAGAAGGCGAAGCCTACGACGGGCGCGTGGCTGGCCAGGGTTTCCGTCGGGCTCAAGCAAGAGGTGCTCGATCCGCAGGGCAAGACGGTTCGGGCCGCCGCCGTGACGCTCGGGTTCCGGAGTGTCCGCGACGTGCGCGTGGGGAAGCACTTCTGGATCTCCTTGGACGGCGGCCTGTCGCGCGCCGTGGCGGAGCGGTCCGCCCGCGACCTCGCGGCGAAGCTCCTCGTCAATCCCGTCATCGAGACCTTCACGCTGACCATCCAGCGCCGGAGCTGAAGGGGGTGGGGCGGGCCCTTCGCCGACGCTCAGGGTCCGGCGCGGCGGCGTTGAAAGGGCTTCGGCGGTCGGTGGACCGTGTGGACGCGGGGCTGCTCCGGCTCCTCAACCGGCGGATGCGGCTGGTGGGCGAGATCGCGCGGGTCAAACGGGCGGCGCGCCTCTCGGTCTACGCCCCGGATCGCGAGGAGGCCCTGCTCCGCGCTCTCACGAAGAGCAACCGCGGCCCGCTGATCGATACTTCGTTGATGGCGATCTACCGCGAGATACTTTCGGCCGCTCGCGCGGTCGCCGAGCCGCTCCAGGTGGCCTATCTGGGCCCCGAGGCGACCTTCACGCACCTCGCCGCCCGGGAGCGCTTCGGATCGCAGGCCGGATACCTTCCGGTCCGGTCTGTCGGCGATGTCTTCTACGAGGTGGAGCGGAGCCAGGCCGACTACGGGGTCGTGCCCGTCAAGAACTCCACGGAAGGCGTGGTGAATCACACGCTTGACATGTTCGTGGAGTCGGAGCTCAAGATCTGCTCGGAAATTCTCCTGCCCATCCGGCACATGCTCATGTCCCGCGCGGCCCGGCTGGACCGCGTCCGGACCGTGTACTCGCATCCGCAAGTATTCGGCCAGTGCCGCCGGTGGCTCGAGGATCATCTTCATCAGGCGCATCTCGTCGAGGTGTCGTCCACCTCCGAGGCCGCCCGGTTGGCCGCCGAGCACTCCTCCGCGGCGGCCGTGGGCACCGAGCTGGCCGCCACCCTCCACGGCCTGCGCATCCTCGCCCGGGGCGTGGAGGACACGTCGGCCAACACGACCCGCTTTCTCGTCATCGGCAAGACCTGGAGCCCGCGGACGGGCAAGGACAAGACCTCGGTGGTGTGCTCGGTGCGGGACCGTGTGGGGGCGCTGGAGGACATGCTCATGACGTTCAAGCAGCGCCGCATCAATCTCACGTCGATCGAGTCCCGGCCGTCGCGCCAGCGCGCCTGGGATTACTGGTTCTTCATGGATTGTGCCGGGCATGTGGACGATGCTCCCGTCGCGCGCGCGCTCAAGGATCTCGAGCGCGTCTGCTCCTTCGTGAAGTTTCTGGGCTCCTACCCCGCCGCGCCCTCGCGGGCGGCCTGAGATGGCCCGCTCCTTCCTGCGCGAGCGGGGCTCCGCTGCGGCGCTCGCGCGGCCCGAGGTGCTGACGCTCACGCCGTACAAGGGGGGCAAGTCGCTGGACGAACTGGAGCGGGCGACGGGGCGGCGCTCCTTCATCAAGCTGGCGTCGAACGAGAACCCGCTCGGCCCCCCGCCGAAGGCGCTTGCCGCCGCCCGGCGGGCGCTCGCGGAAATGCACCTCTATCCGGAGTCGTCTTATCCCGATCTGCGCCGCGCCCTGGCCGAACTGGCCCGGCTGCGGCCGAGCCAAGTCCTCCTCGGCGACGGGGCGCCCCAGAAGATGCGCTACGTCGCGCAGGCCGGGATGCGTGGCTGCGTGGTGGACCGGGAGGGCGGCCGCAACCGGATCATGTTCACCGAGACGCAGACGCCTTCGGTGATGGTCTACCAGGGCCTCGGCCTGCCGATCCCGCGGCTGATCGAGAAGGGGCAACAGGGCCTCTGGGCTGCCCTCGACAAGCGGTGGCCCGGCATTGCACCTTGGGGCATGACGGCCGACGA
>CAYHEI010000223.1:0-5596 GCA_964355385.1 uncultured bacterium
GTGCTGGTGCCAGTGCCCCATGACCATGTAGTCGTACGGGCGCCCGGCCGCGGCCGGCCGCCGGGGGGTTGGGGGGGGGCCGGGGAGGGGCGGGGGGCGCGCGCCCGCGCTGGCGCAGCCCCCGCGCGAGTTGGCGCGCGTCCAGGCGGAGAGCGCGGAGAAGGACGCCTTCCGCAAGAACCTCGAGCAGCGGGCGACGCAGGAACGGGAGCGGATGGAAGGAGAGATCGTCGCGGCGAAGGCCGAGACGGAGGGCGTGCGCGGCGAGCTGGAAACGACCCGGGCGGAACGCGGGGCGCTGGCCGACCAGGTCGGCGAACGGGACCGCTGGATCGCCGAGCGCGACGAGGGAATCGTGGTGCGGGATCAGGCCATCGCGGCGCGCGACCAGGCCATCGTCGAGCGGGACCAGACCATCCTGGCGCTCAACGACCAGGCCACGCAGTTCCAGGCGTCGCTGACCCAGCTCCAACAGCAGCTCGATGGGCAAGCCGTCGCGCTGGCGGAGATGCAGAAGGAGCTCGAATCGCGGCCCAAGGGCCCGGCGGGGGGGTTCGTCCTCTTCTCGGAAGCCAGTGAGGCGCTCGCGGTCGAGCTGTCGGGCCTGCTCGAGATCGTGCAGGGCTACACGAGCCAGATGATCGAGGCGGCCGGGGGCGCGATCTCCGAGGAGCAGCAGGAGTTCCTCACGACGGTCATCAACCGTTCGGCCAAGTCCCAGCGGCTGCTGGGCGATCTCCGGGACTTCTCCGGCGTGGTGAAGCCCGACGGCCTCGCCAAGGATCCCGTGGACCTCGCCGCCCTCCTGCAAGATACGGTCTCGACCGTCCAGCAAACGGCGGAAGACCGGGGGATCGAATTCTCCGGCGACGTTCCCGCGACGCTGCCCGAGTTGATCGGCGACGAGGCGCGGCTGCGCCAGCTCTTCACCGTCATCCTGCAGCAAGCCGTGCGCTTCACGCCGGAGGGCGGCCGCGTCGTGCTGACGGTGCTGCAGAAGACCGGCGTGGCGGGAGTGCGGATCGAGGACGGGGCGGACCCCATCCCCCTCGGGTCGGACGAGGTGTTCGGGCACTTCCACGGCAGCGACGAGGAGGTGCTCGAGACCCGCGGCAGCGGACTGAAGTTCCCGATCCTGCGCGCCATCGCCATGGGACACGGCGGCGCGATCGACCTGGCGATCAACGAGCAGGGCGGCAACCTGTTCTTCGTGCGCCTGCCGGTGCGGGAGGGCGCGCCGACGGCGCAGGCCACCGCGGGTCTGTTCGGCATGGGGGAGGGCGCGGCCACGGAGGAACCGGTGGCCGCGGCGGAGTCGCTCGAAGCCTTCCCGCCCTCCCTGGAAGCCGCACCGGATCTGTCCGCCGCGAGCCCGGAGACGCTGCCGCCGGCGGAGCCGGGCCTCGCCTTCGATCTCTCCGGTCTGGACGCGTTCGCGGCAGCGCCGCCGGCGGAACCGGCCCCGAGTCCGCTCGAGGGGCCTCCCGCCGTGGACACCACCGACTCCATCATGGCGGCCGCCCCGGACGCGTCGCCGGCCTTGAGTTCCGGCGAAGGTCCGGGCGAGCCGCTGTGGGACGTTCCGTCCTCCGCGGCGCCGCCGACCCTGGAATCCATCGAGGCCGCTCCGCTGGAAGCGGCGCCGCTCGACGTTCCGCCGCTCGAGGGGCTGTCGTTTTCGCTCGAGGGCGGATTGCCCGGAGCCGACCTCGCGGCGTCCGCCGGGGAGCCGGCGCCGTCCGCCTCCGCGTCGGAGGCGACCCCTCAGGATCCCGCGGCGGCGCCCCCTTCCGCGTTCTCTTTCGGGAGCGACGAGATCATCCAAGAATAATAGCCGAGCGCGGCCCAGGCCGCGCACGCCAGCCACAACCCCAGCTTGAAGAGCGTCGAGTCGAAGACCAGCACGAGGTGATGTCGCCCGGCCGCGACCGGCACCGCCCGCAGCAGCACGTTGGCGCGCACGAGGGGCACGCGCGTCCCGTCCACGAACGCGGCCCAGGCGGGATAGAAGACCTCGGAGAACACGGCGAGACCGGGCCCATGCGATTCGACATCCGCCTCGATTCGGTTGGGATCGAGGCGCAGCCCCGTCACTCGTCCGCCCCGGAAGACCCCGGTGTAGCGGGCGGCGTCCCGCCCCGCGAGGCGGACCGTTCGTCCGGCGGGCTCCTCGACGCATAGGTTCGCCATGGTCTCCGCATCGGAGACAGCGGCGACGGCCGCGCGGGCGAGGAAGGCGCGCGGCAGGCACTGGGGATTTTCGCATAGCACGAAGCGCTCGTCGGCAGCGTTCGTGAACGCGCGGACGATCCGCAGCGAGGGGTACGGCGAGGGATCCCGGAGGACGAGATACCGGGTGTTGAGCCAGGCGTCCAGCCGGACCCGGTCCGGACAGTTCAGCGTGGCGTCATAGAACCGCGCGAACAGGCCCAGCGGAGCCCCGTGGTAGCCGGCCACCCACTCCAGTCCCGTGGGTAGACGCAAATTGAGGAGCACGTGGTACTCCTCGGAGAAGGTCCGGAACGGCCCGGGTTGGGCCAGGAGGAAGCGCGCGAGGGGCTCGTCCCCCGGATCCGATCTCTTGACCGCAGCCGCGTCCATCGCATTCAGGGTGGGGAGCAAGGGCCGGAGCAGCTCCACGGCCGCGACGCTTCCCGCGACCACGACGTAGAGCGCGGCGGATGCCGGGGCCGCCGAAACGGCGGCGGCCGCGCCGGCGCATCCGGCGCACAGGGCGGCCGCGCGCCCCGCCGCGCGCCCGAAGAGCGTTCGCATCTCGGCCTCCCGCCCGGGCTGCTGCCGGATCCGTTCCGCGAGCCAGGCCCGGCGCGCGAGCCAGTGCCAAGCGGGGGATTCGAACAGACGCAGGCCGCCCAGGACAAGGGCCGCGGCGAGCCACGCGGCGGCCAGCGTCCGCCAGCCCCGCCGGCCCGCGCGCATCACCGCCGCCGCCCCGAGGGCCGCGAGGAGCGGCACCGCGAGCTGGACGAAGCCGAGCCAGTGCCGGGCGCCGCGGAAGCTCCGCCAGAACGGCAGCCCCAGGACCACGCGCCCCACGGGCGTGTCGTTACCCAGCGCCAGGAGCAGGGCCAGGGACGCCACCACGACCCAGCGCCGGGCCGTCCGCCAATCGAGGAGGCAGCCCGCGGCGGCAAAGCCCGCGATCACGAGACCGACGTGGTTGGTGACGTACTGAGAGGGGCCGAAGCTGTCGAGGGCGGAGCCCCAGCAGTCCGGGACGAGCAACGTGGCGGCGTCCCAGCGGGTGAACGGGAACTGTCCGGCCCACGCTTGGGGACGCTCGTGGCGCATCGAGAGCAGGAAGTAGCGGGCGCAAGGCACGAGCGTGACCGCCGCCAGCGCTCCGCAGGCCGCGTACGCGGGCGCGAGGCGGCCGACGGCGGCGAGCCGCGACCCGCGGCGTCTCCCGAGCGCCACGAACGCCGGCAGCGCCACCACGTCGCAGGCCAGCGCCTGGAAGGACCCCGAGAGCGCGAGCAGCGCGAGCGGCGCCGCCAGGGCGGCCCAGCCCCACGGGAGTCCGGCCGCGGCGCGGTCGGCGGCGAGCAGGATCCAGGGCAGCCACGCGGTGGCGCGCAGCGACAGCACCGTGCCGAGGGCGAGGTGTTGCAGCGTATATCCGCCGACGGCGTAGCCGATGCCCCCCAGCCACGCCGCGGCCGGCGGTGCGCCGAGCCCCCGCGCGAGCCGCCAGACGCCGAGGCCACCCAGGGCCAGGTGCAGGGCGGCGTCCCAGGCGTAGAGCAGCGGGGGTGGGACGCCGGTCCAGGCGCCGAGCAGTTCGACGGGATAGTACACGCTGACGCCGACCGCCTCGCCCAGCGGCATCCCGCACAGGAGCTGCGGCATCCAGAACGGAAGCGTGCCGTCCGCCCGCACGTGGCGCTGCATGAAGTCCATGAACGGGTACCACGCCGGGAGGTAATCGAACCCGGCCAGCGCCCGCCAGCCGATGAGGCACGGGAACAGGATGACGGCGACCACGAGCGGAATCGCGGCCGCGCTGAGCATCGCCATGCGTCCATGATGACACGGTCCTGCTGCGATGGGGCGACGAGAACGAAAGTGGATGTCTAGGTCGAGCTTGGGACTCCCGACTCCTCTCGGCGTTTCGCGAATGAGCCTGCTCCGGCGGTGCATATCACAATGAACAAGGCGGTCCATCCTCCCATCGTCAACAAGAGGCCAATCTTGAAGGGGATCGACTCATACGTCATGAAGATGTGATGTCGTCCGGCCGGGACAGGCACCGCCCGCAGCAGCACGTTGGCGCGCAGGATGGGCACGCGCGCTCCGTCTACGAACGCGGACCAGGCGGGATAGAAGACCTCGGAGAACACGGCGAGCCCGGGCCCATTCGATTCCACGTCCGCCTCGATCCGGTTGGGGCCGAGGCGCAGCGCCGTCACCTGTCCGCCCCGGAAGACCCCCGTGAAGCGGGCGGCATCCCGCCCTGCGAGGCGGACCCGCCGTTCGGCCGGCGCTTCCACGCACAGGCGCCGCATCGTCTCGGCGTCCGAGGTTTCCGCGAGCGCCTCCCGGGCGAGGAAGGCGCGCGGCAAGCAGAACGGATTCTCGCCCAGCACGAATCGCTCGCCGGTTCCGCTCGTGAACGGCCGGATGATACGCAGCGATGCGAAGGAGGATGGATCGCGCAGCACGAAGTACCGGGTGTTGAGCCAGGCGTCGGGCCGGGCCCGGTCCGGGCAGTTCAGCGTGGCGTCATAGAACCGCGCGAACAGGCCCAGAGGCGTGCCGTGGTAGCCGGTCACCCATTCCAGCCCTGTCACCATTCGGAGGTTGAACTGCACAGGTTGCTCAGTCGAGAACGTCCGGAACGGGCCGATCCGATCTTGTAGAAACCTTGTGAGCGGTTCCTCCGAAGCTTCTGGGCCAAGCACAGCGGTGGTGTCCATGACATGGACCATAGGCAGTGCTGGTATCAACAGTTCCGCGAGCGCAGCGAAACCGAAGGCAACGGTGCACGCAGGGACAGTGGTTGGCGCCGTCGATACTGCGAAGGCGGCGGCGCCATATCCAGCACTCAAGACCGCTGCGCGAGCTAGGGCGCCACCGAAAGATACATGCATCTCATTCTCTCGTCCCGGCTGCTCTCGCATGATTTCCTTGACCCACTGCCGCTGGACGACTCCGGGCCAGATCCGGCCATCCGCAAAGCGTAATCCTGCCAGCGCGATTGCGCCAGAGAGGCAAGTGGCGGCGAGCATTCGCCATCCGCGCGGCCCCGCGCGCCGGATTGACTCCGCGCCGACGGCCGCGAGCAGTGGCGCCGCGAGCTGGACGAACCCGAGCCAGTGGCGAGAACCGCGAAAGCTGCGCCAGAGCGGGAGCCCGAGCACCAGGCGCCCGACCGGAGTTTCATTGCCCAGGCCCAGCAGTAGAGCCAAGGCTGTTAACGCAACCCACCGCCGAGCTGTTCGATAATCCAACAGGAGGCCGGTGACGGCCAACGCAACGACGAGAAGGCCAATATGATTGGTGACGTAGTGCGACGGACCAAGGCCGGGTCGATCAGGTCCCCGTAGTGCGCAATGACCTTCTTGTTCGTCGAGAC
>CAYHEI010000224.1:0-1939 GCA_964355385.1 uncultured bacterium
GCGCGGCCATACCGTCAGCGTGGTGTTCACCGCGACCGCCCGGGGTGTCCCGCGCGGCGCCGACGACGCCGCGCGGGCCGAACTCTTCGACCCGCGCCATCCCCCGCGTCCTCTCCGCTTCGACCACCCGCGCATCGTCCGGGACTATCTGCGGGGGCGTTGAGCGAAGGGGGCGAGCTGGCCCAGGTGGAGCCAGTAGACGCGCTCGTTGGTTTCCCGGGCGGCGAGGGTCAGCGTTTCGTCCGGGACGTCCGCCACGTTCACGAGCCCGTTGAACGAGGTCTCGCGGTCGAAGCGGCCGGTCACGGGCTCGTCGAGGTACTGAAAGTAGTGGGCGCCTACGGCGTAGGGAAGCGTCGCGAGCTGTTCCGTGTAGTAACGGTAGCCCACGGCGCGCTCCTGCGAATCCGCCACCGGGACCGCGGTGGTGAGGAGGCCGCGGTCCAGGCTCTCGAAGGCGTACTCGCCGATCAAGAGCGGTTTGCCGCTGACCCGGTGCCAGCGGTCGAACTCGGCGCGGGGAATCTCCGTCGAGTAGTGATTGACGCTCACGACGTCGCAGTAGCGCCCGCAGGCTGACAGCACCTCGTCCTGGCGGTTGCCGCCGTGGAAGCGGCCGCCGAGGAGCAGATGGTGCGGGTCCACGGCGCGGATCGCGCGCGACCATTCCCGGTAGTAACGCTCCGCGAACTCCCCGCGGAAGCGGGCGGCGTCGCGTTGCGCGGCGGCCGTGAGCTTCGCCTCGTCGGCGGGGAGCCGGGCGGATTCGAATGACGTCGCCGCGATCCGCCAGGCAGCGTTGAGCCCGGCGACGGTGCCGTGCGCGGCGCGCAGCAGCTCGAGAAAGCGCGCCTTGGCGGGCCGGTTTGTGGGAAGACCAAGCACCTCGCCGGGCAGGTCCGCCCAGCCGCACTCGTTCTCGATGAAGTGGCCCACGCACCAGGGATCGTCCTTCCAGGCCGCGAGGGGGGCCGCCGCCTTGGCGGCCTCGCGCGCGAACGCCGGGTCGTAGACGTCTTGGAGTTTGTTGCCGGCATAGGGGACCTGCGCCAGCCAGGGGTGCGGGCCCATGGTGACGTAGGGGAGCCGGTGGTCCCGGAAGAGCGATTCGTCGCACCAGTTGCCCAGCCCGGTGAAGTTCCACGCCAGGAGGCGGCGGTAGGCCCGTTCGCGCCACTTCGCGTATTCACCCGTCGGGCCCCACTTGCGGATCAGGTTCACGCGATAGAACGCCGGCCAGTGCGTGTTCGGTTCGCCCGGCCCGTGGCCCCAGGCATTCGCGAACTCGCCGGCGTCGGGGGGGAGCCAGGAGTAGGCGGGGCGGCTGGCGTCGTCGAGGCGGGCCTCGATGCCGTGGACGACGCAGTCCACGGCGCTGGACCAGTAGAGCCGGCCGCTGGGGGCGACCAGCCACCAGACTCCGGCCACGCGCTCGAGGCGGAACCAGCCCGAGGCGGAGAGGGCGGGACGGCCCGTCCACGCCCGGTATTCGTCCCGCGCCGTCGCCGGCGCGAGCGCGGGCAGCGCGGCCTCCTCCCGGGCGTCCTGGTCGCGGAGATCCGCGTCCGAGAAGACCTTCCCGGGCCATGCGCCCGTGGACCGCTGGCCGAAGCGGTCCACCCAGCCCGTCGCGGATACCGGCTCGTCGAGCCGGAGGCGGTAGAGCCGCAGCCGGGAGGATTTCCGGACGTTGAGGACATGGAGGCCGACCGACGCGACCTTCATGTCGCGGGACTCCCCCCAGCTTTGGATCTCCGACAACCCCGGCTGCGCAGGCCAGGTCCAGGCGTAGGTGTACCGCAGATGGAGCAGCGGCAGACGCCAGGAGATGCGGCCGCCGGGTGCGACCGACGCCTCGTAGTGGGCGGTCGCGCCATCGTGCCCGGGGGCCGCGGGGCCGAGCACGTCCACGTCGAGGCGCAGTGGGCGGGGGCCGGGG
>CAYHEI010000224.1:1949-5593 GCA_964355385.1 uncultured bacterium
GCGAGGTCCAGGCGCGCGGCGGCGTACGCGCTCCAGTCCGCCGGCGCGCCGTTCGCGGTGAGCGAGAGCTCGATGCCGGGTCGTTCCCCGGGTCCCAGGACGAGCTCCGCACCGTCGGGGCGGCCCGCGTCATCGTAGAGGGTCGCCGCGCCGGGGAGGCCGGCGAATTCGTGCACGACCCCTTCGACCGGGCTCAGGAGTCGCGCGGCATCGGCCCCCGCCAGCGCGAGTCCGGCCGCCAGCGCGGCCGCGGCGGTCGAGATCACCGCAGCCTGAATTGCTTGAGGGCGGCGGTCAGGTCGCGGAGCGACGGCTGGCCGGGGGCCGCGGGGGTGGCGCCGTCCGGCGTGCCCAACCCCGCGTAGAGCAGCGCGGACTGAAAGAAACTCGCCATGAGACGGGAAAGCAGCGCGTGCGGACCCATCGCGAAGGCGACGAGCGGATGCGCCGGCCGCTCGTGCAGCAGGCAGAGGAGCCGGACCATGTCCACCGGCGCGCGCGCGGTCGTGACGAGCTTCACCACGTCGGCGCCGCGGGCCCGGCACTGGCCCACGAGCCCGCGCAGGCGGGAGACCGACGGCGTGGATTGGAAGTGGTGGTAGGACACGATGACGGCGCAGGAGGCCTTGCGCGCCGCCGCGACGATCTCGGGCGCGATCGCGCTCGAGAGCTCGATGTCCACGGCCTGGACGTGAGGGAGCACCGCCTTCAGCAGCGCCTCGCGGCGGCGTTCGTCGCCGATCCACCCGTCGCGGCGCGCCGCGCCCTCGCGGGCCGCCCGCGCGGTGGCGATCAGCGGGAGGTCTGTGGCGCGCGCCGCGCGCTTCACCGCTTCCACGACGCGGGCTTCCGGCCAGTGCGCGAGGTAGTCGAGACGCAGCTCGACGAGGTCGGCGCCGTCGCGGCGCGCATCCGCCAGGCGGTTGGGGAGATGGGGCGTGACGAGCGTGGCGACGACCCGGGGGGTGTCGCCGATCCTGACGCGGCCGATGCGGACGGATGCCATTGGGTGTTGTGCCTTGTAGGAGAAACTCATCATGCTCTAACATGGAATGAATGGTCAAGAGCGAGCGGCCGGTTCGCGAGGCCGCGGCCCTGGCGCTGTTCGCCTACTGGGTCGTCTTCCTGCTGCACCGGTACTACGCGGCGAACCCCGTGGATTTTCGCGCGGTCCTCGCGGCGTTCGCGCCGTCGGTGCCCGCCGCGCGCTTCAGTCCGGCGAACCTCGCGGCCGTGTGGGGCCGCGCCGCGCGCGGCTCGGGGGCCGCGCTGGTCTGGATGGCCGCGTTGCTCGGCCTGGGCCGCGCGGCGGCCGGGTTGCTCCGCGCGCCCTGGCGCCACGGCCCCGGCTCCGCGCTGCTCGCGTTCGGGCTCGGGGCCGCGCTTTCGTCCCTGGGCTGGTTGGGGCTCGGCTTGGCCGGGCTCGTGGACGCGCGTTTGGCCTGGGCGGGGGCGGCGATCGGCGCGGGGTTGCTCGCGGTCCGACGCCGGCCCTTTGACTCGCTTCGCTCGCTCAGGGCTCGCGTGGCTCCCGCGCCGGTGTCCCGCGACCTTCCGCTGGGGATTCGCCTGGGATTCGGGGCGCTCGTCGTCGCGGGAACCGCGCTCGTCGCCGTCGCGTGCCTCGCGCCCGAGCGTTTTTACGACGCGCAGGTGTACCACCTCGCCGGCCCGGCGCTGTTCGCCATGCACCACAAGGTGATCGCCCAGCCCAACCTGTTGCACGCCTCTTTCCCGCCCGGCGCGCAGATGCTGTACCAGTGGCTCTGGCTGCTGGGCGGGGAGCCGGCCGCGCGCGCGTGGCGGCCGTGGCTGTTCGCGTTCATCGCGCGGGCGGTGTGGGCGCTGGGCGCGCGCGAGGGCCGGCCGGGCGCCGGGCTCGCGGCCGCGGGCCTCTTCGCGGCGAGCCCCTTGCTCGTGACCAACGCGTCGCAGACGACCGTGGACCTGGAACTGGGCCTGATGGTGCTGCTCGCGTGCCTGGCGCTACGCGAGTCGCGGCGGGGGCCGTCCCGCGGGAGCTGGCTCGCGCTGGGCGGCGCGTTCGCGGGCGCCGCGGCGGCGATCAAGTACACGGCGGCGTTCTGGGCGCCCGGGCTGGCGCTCGTGGCGGCCGACCCCGCGAACGGTTCAGGGCGCGCACGCGCGCGCCGCCTGGGGCTGTTCGCGGCGGTCGCCGCGTTGTGGGTGCTGCCGTGGATGGTCCGCAACGCGTCGGCCGTCGGGAACCCCGTGTACCCGTACGCGACGCGCGTCTTCCGGGAGGGACGGCAGTGGGACGGCCCCCGGCACGCGCGTTTCCTGACGCAGCAGGCGACCTACGCGGTGGAACGGCGGGCGGACTTGGTGAAGCTCCCCTGGCTCCTCTCGATCGGCAACAACAGCGAGAACGCGATCGGCCCGGTGTTGCTCCTGTTCGCCCCGCTGCTGCTGTTGCGGCGCTTCGCCGCGCGCGGTCCGGGGCTGTACGGCGCGGTCGCCGGGTTCTCCCTGCTGGCCTGGATGCCGGTCACGCACATCCACCGCTTCCTGCTGCCCACCTGGGGGTTGCTGGGCCTGCTCGTCGCCTGGCACCTCTGCGAGGTCGGTGACGCCCGTCCGCGGCTGCGCGATGCCGCGCTCACGCTCCTCCTGGTCGTCGGCGCGGTCAACCTGGCGTCGGTCCTGACGATGTGGCGGTCGTACCTCGATCTCGGCAACCTCCTCGCGGGGCGCGAAGCGCCCGCCGAGTATCTCGGCCGGAAGATGGTCAACTCGTACTATCCCGCGGCGACATCGGCGGGGGCGGCCCTGCCGCGCCAAGCCCGCGTGGCCGTCGTGGGCGAGACGCGGGGCCTCTACTGGCCGCGCCCGTTCCTGAACCAGAGCGCGTACGACGTGGGCGCCTTCGAGGAGACGATCCGGGCCGCGCGCACGCCCGAGGAGGCGGCGAAACGGCTCAAGCAGCGCGGCGTGAGCCACCTCTTCTTCAACGACGCGGAGACGTCGCGGCTCAAGAACCGTTTCCGGTACCCGCAGCTCGAGTTCACCCCGTACCAGCGCGCCGTGATCGCGGGCCTGTGGGGGAGCTGGATCGACCTGGTCTGGAGCGATCCGGGCCGGCAGGAGCTGTATGCCCTCAGAACGGCGCCCCGCGCGCGCGGTGTCCCGCCGCCGCCGCAGCCGCTTTCGTTCGACGAGGAGGGGCTCAAGCGCGCGTTCGAGGGCTGGTCGTCCATCACCTGGCAGGGCGGCGGCGACATCCAGGTGCGCAAGGAGATCCAGCGATGAGGTCTCGCCCATGAAGATCCACTCGCCGCCGCCGCAGCCGCCGCGCCGGCCGCCGCCGGCTCCGCTCCGTCCGCTCGCGCCCGACGGGCCCGCGCCGTGGGGCGGCTGGGGGTTCATGACGGGCGGGTTCGCGATCTGGGCGGGATTCATCCTGCTCCGGCACCTCAAGGTGCTGGGGTTGAACGGCGCCCTCTTCTCGAACCTGTACGACCTCCACCGGTATCCCGGGGGGATCACGGGCGGCGCGTGGCTGCTCGTCTGGGCGCGGCACGCGTGGCACCTCGCGCTCGCGGGCGCGCTCGCGTCCGCCGCGCTCGGCTACGGGCTGCGCGCGCTCGCGCTGCTCCGGCAGGAGTACCCGGTGCGCGGCCTGC
>CAYHEI010000225.1:0-5591 GCA_964355385.1 uncultured bacterium
CGTGGCCGCGCGACCGCCTCGCGGCGATGGTGTCGCTGCTCGCGCAGGCGAAGGCGCGCGCGATCGTCCTGCGCTTCTACTTCCGTGATTCCCGGAACGACGCGGGCGACCGCGCGCTCGTCCGGGCCGCGGCGGCGCACGGCCACGTCTTCGTGGAGATGGTCAAGGCGGACGCGCCGCAGGGCTGGCAGGCGCCCGAGGAGTGGCTGGACCGGATGGCGCTCAAGGCGACGGGCGGGCTTCCCCGGCAGGCCGTCACGGCCGCCCACGTCCAACTGCCGTTCGAGGAGCTCGCCCGCGCCGTGCGCGGCGTCGGCTCGGTGGACGTTTTCGTGGACCGGCAGGACCGGCTCCGCAGCCTCCCGCTGGCCGTTCGCTACCAGGGACGGATCTTCCCCAGCCTCGCGCTGCGGGTCTTCCTCGATGTCGCCGGGCTCGAGGCCGAGCCCCTCCGCCTGGAGGTCCAGCAGGAGAAGCGGTACGGGCTGTTCAACGCGGACAAGGGCGGGCGCCTGTTCATCGGGAAGCGCCGCGTCGGCATGGACGCGCAGGGCTGCGCGTACGTGAACCTGTCGGCGACCGGCGCGTACACCCCCCGGAGTTTCGCGGACGTCTTGCGCGGAACGGTCCCCGCCCGGACCTTCCGGGACGCCGTCGTCATCGTCGGCGCGGAGACGCCTGAGCAGGACGTGAAGACCTCGACGGGCACCAAGGGCGGGATCGAGCTGGTGGCCGACCAGCTCACGGGCCTGTACCAGCTCGCGGGGGACGAGTGAAGCGCGCGCCGCTTTCCACGCTCCTGGGCCGCACCGCGCTCGTCCTGTCGGGCGGGGGGACGAACGGCGCCGTGGAGGTCGGGTTCTACAAGGCGCTCTGGGAGGCGGGCGTGAAGATCGACCTCATCATCGGCTCGTCCATCGGGGCCATCAACGGCGCGCTGATCGCGACCGGCATGGACCCCCAGCGGATGCACGCTCACTGGCGCTCCGCGCGGCCACGCGATTTCATCAAGCTCAACTGGCGGGAAGCCTGGAAGGGGCTGGGAGCCCGCAGCGTGTTCGACGGGCGGCGAATGCGTCGGTTCCTGGAGCTCGGTATTCCCGCGCGCACGTTCGAAGAGCTGAAGATCCCGTTCATCGCCGTGGCCACCGACCTGAACACCGGCGACGGCATCGATCTCGAGCGGGGCGACCTGATTTCGGCCGTCCAGGCCTCTTGCGCCCTCCCGGGGCTGCTGCCGCCCATCGAGATCGACGGACGGCTGCTCGCGGACGGCGGCATCATGCGCTGGCTCCCGATCGACCTGGCCGTCGCCCGGGGCGCCACCACCACCATCATCTGCATGTCGGAGTGCCTGAGCGACCGGTACGATCCGCCGCGCACGGCCGTGGACATCCTGAACCGCGCGTTCTCCCTGGCCATCAGCCGGGTGGCGCGAACCCCCGGCTACCTGGATATCTTCGCGTTACGCACGCGCCTGATCGTGTTCGAACCGTGCTTCCGCATCCGGATCACGCCACAGTCCATCTTCGACATGGGCAACACCGACATCCAGGTGAAATTCGGCTACGAGTACGCCCGGGCCCGCCTGGACCAGGCCGGCCTCTGGCACCCGCCCCCCGCGACGTCGGGTACAATGAACCCATGACGATGTCGCGCGCGCTCGCCGTTGCGGTGCTGGCCGCGCTGGCCGGATGTGCGACGATCGGGCACGACTTTTCGGTCGCGGACCTGGGCTGGATCAAGCCCGGCGAGACCGCCAAGCCGGACATCATGTCGAAGCTCGGCGACCCCTTCCGCGTGGGGTCCGACGCGGGCGATCCGACCTGGACCTACGGCTTCTACAAGTACCGGCTCATCGGGTCCAGCGACGCCAAGGACCTGATCATCCGGTTCGACGCCGCCGGCCGCGTGAGATCCTACACGCTCAACACCACCTTCCAGGAGGAAAAGGAGCAGCTCGACCCCGCGGTCAAGCCGCCCGCCGGCTCGAGAGAATAGCCCGTGCCTCCCACGCGGATGCGCGCCCATCTCGGCCTGCTGGTGTCCTCCGCGGCCCTCGGAGGTCTCGCCGTCGTGGGGAAGATCACGATGCGGGAGATCCCGCCCGGGCTGCTGTGCCTGGCGCGCGCGGGCGGCTCGGCGGTCATCCTGCATGCGGCCGCCCGGTGGCGGGGCGGCCGTCAGCCCCGGGGGTTCGGGGAATACGGCCGGCTCGCGCTCTTCAGCCTCCTCGGCGTCGTCTTCAATCAACTGCTCTTCCTGTACGGCCTCAACCGGACCACGGCGACCGCGGCGGCGATCCTGGTCTGCGCCATTCCCGTGTTCACGGCGATCTTCGCGGTGCTGCTCAATGCCGAAGTACTCACCGTGCGCCGCGCCGGCGGGATCGGCCTCGCCGTAGGCGGCGTCCTCGTGCTGCTCAACGCGGGGGTGTCGGACCTGGGCGGCAGCGACCTCGTCGGCAACCTCATGATCGTGGCGAATGCCGCCTTCTACGGGATCTACCTCGTGCTCTCGCGCCCGCTCGCGCGGCGGCTGGGCTCGCTGCCCATGATGGCCTGGATCTTCACGTTCGGCGCGCTGGGTGTCCTGCCCCTCGGACTGCGGGACGCCGCCGGCCTGGACTTCGCCGCCGTGTCGGCCCGCGCCTGGGCGGGCATGGCGTACATCGTCGTCTTCGCCTCCGCCCTCGCCTACTGGCTCGTGCTCTGGGCCCTGCCCACCGCCGGCTCGACGGTCTCCGCCTCCTACACGTACCTCCAGCCCGTCGTGGCGGCCGCGCTCGCCGCCGTCTTCCTGAGCGAGCGCCTGACGGCGCGGGACGCCCTCGCCGCCGCGCTCGTCTTCGCAGGGGTGTACCTGACGAGCGAACGGGGCGTCAGCCGTACCCGAGCTGCCTGAGCCTCCGTTCCGACAGACCGAAGTAGTGGCCCAGCTCGTGCAGGACCGTCTTGCGGATCTCGTGCTCCAGCGACGCGGGCGGAAACGCCCGCTCGAGCGGGCCCTGGTACAGCACGACGCGGGGCGGCAGCGCCGCCGGATCGGCGTCCTCCCGATCCGGGCGGGCCACCCCATGGAAGAGGCCGAACAACTCCGTGTGCCGCCCGACACGGGCCAGCCGACGGTCGGACGCGGACGGCTCGGCGGCCGTCACGATCGCCACCTCGGTCAGGCGAGCCCGGAACTCTCCGGGCAATTCCGCCAGCGCCCGCACGACGGTCCGGTCGAACTCCTCGGGGATCACGGCAACGCGCGGCGGGCGACCGGATACAGTTCGTCCGCCCTGCCACGCCGGCGGGTCACTTGGCCGCCGACAACTCCCTGATGCGGATGTTCCGGAAGCGCACGGTGTCGGAGTGGTTCTGCACGCCGATCATCCCCGCGAGGCTGCGGCTGCCGGTGTAGGAGTTGATGACCACCCCGTTGAGCTTGACGGTGTACGCCTGCCCCACGCAGGCGATCTCGTACGTGTTCCATTCGTGAGGTGGTTTCAAGGAAGAAAGAGAAGAAGGAGCCTGGAAGGAATAGATCGCGCCGAGCGCGTGGACATCGTGCGTGTCGGCGCAAATCTGGATCTCGTAGCCTTCGTTCACCGGCTTCATCGGATCGCCCTCCACGCGCGGGAAGCGCACGAAGACTCCCGAGTTCGCATCGGGCTTCTCCTGCTGGAACTCGAGCGTGAGGATGAAGTCCGCGTAGGACTTCTTCGCGTAGTACCAGAGCCCCATGCCGCCCCGCGCCGTCGCGACGCCGTCCTTGACGTCGAACCCGCCCGGCCCCGCCTGCTCCCAGCCGTCCGCGTGCGCGGCGTCGAACAGCGGCGTGAAGCCCGCCTCCACCGCCCCGGTCTCCGGCGCCTGCGGCACGATCCAGACGTTGCGGTAGAGGACGGCGTTGCCGTGGTCCTGCAGCCGCAGGGAGCCGGGCTCGGGCGATTCGGGCTGACCGGCCCCGGTGGGCGCCGGGATCTCGACGTCCGTGTGGATCGTGACGCCGTTCTGTTTCGCGCTCACCCGGGCGTTCCCGGTCTTCTTCCCCGCGCCGTCGAACCGCGCCGCGCGGAAGTCGAGGTCGTAGGCCTGCCACGTTCCCGCCGGGAGGCAGGCGTTCACGTCCGGCGCCTTGAGCGAGTAGATCGCGCCGCAATCCCCCGTCCCGGGCTCGAGGCCGTAGGAATCAAGCACCTGGATCTCGTACCGGCCCTGGAGATAGACCCCGCTGTTGCCCCGTCCCTGTCCCTGCACGCCTTCCGCCAGCTTCGGCACCATGAACTCGACGTGCAACGTGAAGTCCCGGAACTTCTCCTTGGTCATCACGTCGCCGCCCTTGGTCTCCATCCCGCCGTCGTGGAAGGGCCAATGACACGCCTCGCCGCCCCAGTGCGCCCAGGCGGAAGCGTCCTTCCCGTCGAACAGGACCGTCGCGTTCCTGGGCGGCTTCACGGGCAGCGGCTGGATCGGCGCCTTCAGGCGGAACGAGCGACCCGCCGCCCAAGCCAAGCCTTCCGTCAGGTGCCGGAGGAAGCGGGGGTCCTGCCACACCTCCTCGCGATGCCCGAGCGCGGTGTAGAAGACGCGGCCCTTCCCGTAGTCCTTGCACCAGGCGAGGGCGTAGTCCTTGTCGTCGCGCTTGCCCTTGGAAATGTCCACCGAGCCGGGATCCAGCGAGAGCAGCACATGGACCTTCCCCCGGTCGTAGTTCCGAAACTGGTAGATCTCGTCCGTGATCTCGAACGACTCGCCGAGCCCCCCGCAAGCGGGATGGTACCCGCCCTCGGCCCGCACCTTGACGGCCTGATGCCAGGGATGGCCGTCGAAATAGGCGCCGAGCATCTCGCCGTAGGCGGGGAACTCGTACCACGTGTCGGGCGCGGAATGGATGCCGACGAAGGCGCCACCCGCCTTCACCCAGTCCAACAGCGCGGTCCGGTTCGCGGGGAGGACCGGCAACTCGCCCGTCGTGTAGAACGCGACCACCTTATGGCCCTTGAGATTCGCGGGCGTGATCGCGGCGCAGTCCTGCGTGGCGTCCACCTCGAACCGCCCCGCGAGGGCCCGGGTCAGCTGCGCCTCCGCGAGGGAAAGCGAGCCGTCGGCCGGACGCGTCACGACGGAATGCTTGAACCCGGCGGAATGCGTCAAGAAGAGGACCCGCAGGGGCTGCTTCGCCTGCGCCGCCGCTCCCCAGGCCATCAGCACCGCGACGACAAGACGGTTCATGGACCTCACCGTAGCAATGGCCCCTCGCGGCGTCAAGGCAGCCGTTCCGCCGCCATGCGCACGGGCGCGACGTAGTCATCGTACGCGCCCTGGCACCACGCCGGGGAGGCGTTGTCATCGCGCACGCGGACGCGGTAGCGCAGCTCCAGGGGTGTTCCCGGTGTGATCGAAGCCGTGAAGAAAGACGATGCGCCGGTAGTTACCTACGCCCAGGTCGCGGACAAGATCAAGTCTGCCAAGGACGCCGAGTTGCTTGACGTGGCAACCGACCTCATCGGCGAGGTTGCGGACCCATGGCAGCGCGCGGAATTGAGTGCGCTTGCCAAACAGCGCCGCGAAGAATTGACGCAGTAACAATCATGGGGCAAG
>CAYHEI010000226.1:0-5573 GCA_964355385.1 uncultured bacterium
CGCGACGGCATCCTCCGCGGAACGATCCAGTCACCGTACGAGTTCAAGCCGGCCGAGGACTGCTGGGACCTCTCGATCGTGCGCTACTTCCGCCGCGCCGGCGACGCCGAAGCGCTCGGGTTCCGCGCCGTGGAGGTGCTGCTCGCGCTCGTCCGGCGCCGGATGGCGGAGAGCGCGCGCCTCCCGCTGAAGGGGCTCGGCGCGCCGACCGTGCTGCCGACGGCGCTCGCCGTACCGGGATTCGTCGCCCGCTTCTTCCCAGGAGCCGCCGGCGCCCCGGTGCTCATCCTCGATTTCGGCATCGCGGGGGCCTCGGCGGTGCTGCTCGACGGAGCGCACGTGATCAAGACGGCGCGCGCGGCCTACCCCGAGCTCGCGGGCCAGGTCGCGCAGGTCGCGCGGGTCGAGCCCGAGGCCCTGGATCAGCGCATGCAGAACGCGGATGTCTCCACGGGCGATCCCGTGAACTCGGCGCTCCGCGAGGTCGTCACCCGCGTGCTCCGGCAGCTCCAGACCGCGATCTGGAGCGGGGACGCCGCGCCGCCGCGACCTCAGCGTATCGTTCTTTCCGGCGGGCTCTCGGCGCTCAAGGGCATGACCCGGCTCGCGAACACGATCCTGGGCGCGCCCGCCGAACTCCTGTCCCAGCCCGACCGCCTGAAGACCCCGGCCCCGCTGCCGGGTCCGTTCCCGCTGTTCGCCGGAGCGATCGGCGCGGCGCTCGGCGCCGCCGGCGCCGTCTCTCTGCCGCTGACACCGCGCCGGCAGGTTCCCAGCCGCGGCGGGCGGCACGGAGCGCGCGCGCACGGTGACCCGTTGCGCCCCGCGGTCACCGCCGCGCACCGACTGATGCGGATGGGCGAACTGGCGACCGGAGTCGGGCGGGATCTCGCGTCCCTGCCCGTCCGGCTCGGCTGGGCTTGGCCGGCGCTCGGCCTGGCGGCGTTCCTCGCCCTCGGGCCGACGATCTGGGAATGCTGGAAGGCGAGCGTCGACGTGCACGAAGCCGAGCGGGAATTCCTGCAGCTCGAGCCCGATGCGCTCGAGCTGGAACGGCAGTCGGAGTTGATCCGGAAATTCTCCCGCCTCGCGGGCTCCGGCGGCGTGCTCTCCTACATGCCCTGGGGGGAGATCCTGACCACGATCGCGATGCGGATGCCCCCCGCGGCGTACGCGACCCGGATCAAGGGCAACCGGGACGGCGTGCTGATGACCGGGCGCGTCAAGGGCGACGCCACGGAACGCACGCGGCAGATCTACGCGCGGCTCAAGGACGTGGGCGTGCTCAAGCGCAACGGCCTGACGCCGCCGGCCATCTGACGTGGCCGCTCCCGCGCCCGCGTCCCCTCCATCCCCGGCCCCCGCGCCGGTGTCGGCGCCCGCGCCCGCCGGGTCGCGGCGCGGCCCCAGCCGCGCGGTACGCCGCGCCGCGACCGCGGCGCTGGCCGCCGAGCTCGTGCTCGGGGGATGGCTCCTCTACCGCCGCCACACCCTGAACAGCTTCCGCGGCCTGATCGACCGCTCGACGCTGGCCGAGCGCCAGGCCGACCTGATCCGCGAGGCGTGGAGCGAGCTCGCGGAGCAGGGCGCCACGTACCGCGCGCGGCTGGCCCAGGGCACGGCGTCCATCGAGGACGCCCGCCGGGCGATCCTGGCGGCCGCGGCCCGCGCCGGCGTCGGAGCGGACGTCACGCCCGCGCGGCGCTCCCGGACGCGCAAGGGCGTGACCGCCACGCCCCTGGCGCTCTCGGTCGCCGGCTCCGAGGAAGGCGTGCTCAATTTCCTGCTGGCGCTGGACCGAGTGCCCGCGCTGGTGTCCATCGACGAGATCAACCTGGCCGGCACGATGCGGGGACAGGTCCAGCTGGAAGGGAAGATGCGCCACCACCTGATCAAGCCGCGGGCCGCCCAGCAGCTCCTCGAATTCGTCGATTTGCTCCCGCACCTTCAGGCCGACTCGCTCCCGCTGCGGGCGTACCACCGGCCGGATCCCCTCTTCCTGCCGGTGGTCGCGCCGGAGGAAGAGGCGCTCCGGGGCTGGCCGCGCATCCTGGTCAACGGCTTCTCCGGGGACAAGATCCTCATCACCGTCGGCGGCGCGGTGAAGACGCTCACGCTGGGCATGTCGGTGACCGGGGACATCGTGTACGCCGCGAAGATCTCGGTGAACGAGGCGGTCCTCAAGCGCAAGCGCGACAACACCGAGGTGATCGCCACGGTCGGCAGCCCGGCGTTCTCGCTGAAGCCCTCGGAGATCCGGAGCATGAACGAGTTCATCCTCACGCTGCAAAAGCGGGCGTCCACGGACCATCTCGCCGGGACGGGGAATTGACGAGGGCCGCGCTGGCGGGGGCGCTGGCCCTCGCCATCGCCGCCGTCGCTCCGGCCCGGGCCGCCGTGCGCCTGCTCTCGGTCGCGAACGGGAGCTTCGAGGACAAGGGGTCCGACGGCGACGTGCCCGCGGGCTGGACGTCCTCCTCGAAGGAAGCCTGCGCGCGGGACACCGACCGCCGCCACGGCGCGGTGGCGCTGCACATCACCTGCAAGAACGCCTCGGACTGGCTTAACGTCAGCCAGGAGCTCAAGAACCTCCCCGCGGGCGAATCGATCTCGGCGGCGTGCTGGCTGAAGGCGAAGAACGTCGGAAAGGGCGGGCAGGCCTGGGAGCTCTTTCATCTCTATATGAGTTTCAAGACTGCGGATGGGAAAGAACAGAAAGTAGACATCGTGGCGTTGGACGGGAGCGCGGACTGGAAGTGGCGCGTCAAGAAGAAGATCGCGGTCCCCAAGAACCTCGACACCGCGAAGATCGTCGTCGGGTTCGACGGGGTCGCGGGCGAGGTGTGGGTGGACCGCGTCGTCCTCGCGCAGGGAGACGAGCTCCCACCCGAGACGATCTCGACCTCCGAGGAGGTCCGCACCCGGGCCGAGGTGCTCAAGGGCGCCATCGCGCGCGCGCGCACCGCGGTCCGGAAGAAGTCCCCGGAGGCGACGTCCGCCCTCGCGCTGGCGGAGGCGAAAGCGGGACTCCAGGCCGCCGTGCTGATGGCGGACGATCTCGCGCGCGAAGCCGCGGAATTCGCGGGGAAGGCGCCGAACCGGGGCAACACCGCGACGAAGGCCGCGCTCACCGCGCGCGCCGCCGGCGACGTCCGGACCCGGATCGCGACCGCCGTGCGCGCCCTCGAGGAAGCGGAGCGCGCGCCGAACGAGGAGGCCGCCGCCGAGCGCCCCCCAGAAGCCCTCGCCGCGCTGCCGGCCGCCGAGACGGCCTCCGAGGAGGCGGAACGCCGCGTCAGCGACTCCCAGCTCCACGCGGCGACCTGGGGCGGCGGGATCTACAAGCCCGCCTCGGCCTCGGAATGGATCGCCGCCAATCCCGACGCGCCGCTCCCCTACGCCGCGTTTCTCGCCGCCGACCGGGACGGCACCGTGTACGCGGGGGGGACGGACCGGGCGCTCTTCGTCAGCGCGGACAACGGGAAGACCTGGGGGGATCCCCCCCTGAAGCTCCCCGTGGTGCCCACGGGGCTGGCCTTCGACCCGGCGGATCCGACGCACTGGCTGGTGACCACCTGGGGGGAGGGCGCGTGGCTGTCCACCGATTCCGGACGCAACTGGACGCGCACCCCGACGCCCACCCCCTTCCTTCGCAAACTCCTCGTCGTCGGCTCCGGCGACGGGCAAGCGTGGTACTGCGTCGCCGACGACACGCGCGTGCTCCGCAGCGGCCGGTTCGGCGGCGCCTGGACGGAACTCGTCCGGATGCCCCGCGGCCTCAAAGCCTGGGATCTCGCCGTCAAGCCGAGCCGTTCCGCGCACCTCCTGATCGCGACCGACGCGGGCGTCGCCGAATTGCAGGACGACGGGACCGTGACCTTCCCGAAGCTGGAGGTAGCCACGTCGTTCGCGCGCAGCCTCGCCGCCGACCTGGACCGCGTGCTCGTCGGGACGTACGGCGGAGGCATCGTCGAGTGGCGCCCCGAGGCGCCCGCGGCGCCCCGCGCGCGCGCGATCAACGGGGGCCTGGCGAATCGCAACGTCCTCGCGCTCGCGGTGTCCGTGCACCCGAAGGCCGAGGCCGCGGGAGCCGAAGCGGCGGCCGGGCCGCCCGTGTGGACGGACCGGAATGCGGGACTCACGAGCCTTCGGCTGAACGGGATCGCCGTCAATCCGAAGAACGAGAAAGTCCTCTTCGCGTCGACGCAGGGCGGCATGTTCAAGAGCAAGGACGTCGGCAAGTTCTGGGAGACCGCGAGCACGGGGTTGTCCGCGCTGAACGTGGGACGCCTCGCGGTGGACCCGTGGAATCCCGACGTGGTGTACGCCGCCCCCGCCTACATCAACATCCCCAGCGGCATCCAGAAGACCTCGGACGGCGCCAAGACCTGGACGGCGAAGAACAAGGGGCTCGATCCGCTCACCGCGATGTGGATCGAGCTGGACCGGTCGAATCCGGCCACCGCCTACACGATCGTGTGGGGCGGAGGGATCTACCGCACGTACAACGGCGGCGACGACTGGGAGAAGGCGTCCGACGGCTTGCCGGGCCTGAACGGGTACTGCGTCGTCCACGGCGAGGCCGATCCCAAGGTCTGGCTGGCCGGACTGGACGGGAGCGGCCTCTACCGGCTGGACGAGGGCGCCGACCGGTGGGTCGAGTCGAAGAAGGGGCTGACCGCGTCGAGCATCTGGCACCTGGCGCAAGACCCGAACGACGGTAACGCCTGGCTCGCGGGCGCCCCCGAAGCCGGTCTCTTCAAGTCCACGGACGGCGCGAAGTCCTGGCGCAAGGTGACCAAGGGGCTCATGGTCTCGGACATCTACCGGGTGGTCTACCACCCGAAGAAGCCCGGTGTGGTGTACCTGGGATCCAAATCGGCCGCGGGCAACGGCCCGGGCGGGGGGGTCTTCCGCTCCACCGACGGCGGGGAGAGCTGGGCGCCCGACAACGCGGGGCTGCCCTCCCTCAACGTCCAGGACCTCGCCGTCACCTCCACGGGGCTGATCTACGTCGGGACCGACAGCGGCCTGTTCTACAAACAAGATTAGTGTGAGCTTGTCATGCGCTGTCCATTCCTGTATTTTTGGAAGCATCAACGCATGAGGTCCATGGTCCTCGCCGCCGCGCTGGCCGTCCTGGCTCCCACCCTCGCCCGGGCCCAGGGCCCCGAGGTGGCCGAGTTCAATTTCTACAACACCGACCTGCATCTCGTGTTGAAGGCCCTCGCCGAGGTGTCCGGCGTCACGTTCGTGGAAGACGTGCCCGTCGCGGGCAAGGTCACGATCCACGTCGCCGCGAAGACCGGGCTCGACGAGATCCTCGAGAACATCCTCAAGCCGCTCGGGCTGTCCTGGAAAGCCGCGGGCACCGTGTACCACATCGGCCTCAAGGCCGGGGAGCGCGCGGCGCCGGGACGGCCGGGCTACGTCCAGAAAACCTACACGCTCAAGTACGCGGCCGCGGGCGAGGCGGGACGGCGGCTGCGCAAGTTCCTCCGCGCGCGCGGCGTGGTCAGCGTGGACTTCGCGCTGAACCAGCTCACGGCGACCATTCCCCCGAACCTCCTGCA
>CAYHEI010000227.1:0-5572 GCA_964355385.1 uncultured bacterium
CTCGACGGCACGATCACGACCGTGGCGTTGTGCCGCATCCCCTCGAGCAGGATGTTCATCGCGCGCAACTGGAGCGCGATGGGATTCGCGGCGTAGGACAGCGCGGCTTCCTTGAATCGGGACGCCACCTGCAGCTCCGAATCGCTGAGGGTGACGCGCGCCTGGCGCTCGCGCTCCGCCTGCGCCTGCATGGACATCGCGCTCTGGAGCGAGGCGGGAATCTTCACGTCGCGGAGTTCCACCGCGATGGACTTGACCCCCCAGGCTTCCGTCCGGTGGTCGATGAGGTCGGTGAGCCGGGCGTCGATCTTCTGCCGCCCGACGAGCACCTCGGCCAGGTCGGTCTCGCCGATCACGTCCCGCAGCGCGGTCTGAGCGGCCCAGGCGACCGCGTCCCGGTAGCGCTCGACCTCGAGCGCGGCCTTGACCGGCTCCACGACCCGCCAGAAGAGCACCGCGTCCACGTCGACCGGGACGCTGTCCCGCGTCAGGGTCTGTTCCGCGGCGAACGGCGTGGTGATGGTCCGCAGATCGATCCAGTAGGGGACCGTCTCGGCCACCGGAATCACGCCGAACCAGCCGGGGCCGCACAGGCGGCTGTAGCGGCCTACGCGGAGAATCACCGCCCGCTCCCACTGGCGGGCGATCCGGAAGGTCAGTGCCTGGAGCAATCCTGCTCCCACGCCCACCAGGGCCACCCAAGGCCGCTCCAGGGCGAGCGCCAAGCCGCCGCCTCCGGCGGCCAGGAGCACGAATACGCTCAGTGTCAACGGATGGATGCCCATGATGTTATCGACCCTCCTCGCCGCCCGAGGCGGCGTGCATTCAGTGTGCGGCGAGCCCGCGCAGGTGGGCGACGACGCCCGCGATCTCCGCGTCGGTCAGCTTCCCCGCGAACCCCTTCATGTTCTTGCCCTTGCCGTTCTTGACGATTTCGGTTAACTCGGGGTCCGTCTTCCCCTGCGCGTCCTTCCGGGTCAGGTCCAGCACCGCGAGCTCGACCTTGTACATCTTCGCCATCGCCGGATTGCCCTTCGCGTCCTTCCCGTGACAGGTCACGCACTTCGCCGCGAAGGTCTTGGCTCCCGCGGCCCCGTCGCCGGATGCCGCCGCGGCCGTTGCCGGTGCGGCCGCCGCCGGTGCGCCGCCCGCGAGCCCGCGCAGGTGGGCGATGACGCCCGCGATCTCCGCGTCGGTCAGCTTCCCCGCGAACCCCTTCATGTTCTTGCCCTTGCCGTTCTTGACGATTTCGGTTAACTCGGGGTCCGTCTTCCCCTGCGCGTCCTTCCGGGTCAGGTCCAGCACCGCGAGCTCGACCTTGTACATCTTCGCCATCGCCGGATTGCCCTTCGCGTCCTTCCCGTGACAGGTCACGCACTTCGCCGCGAAGGTCTTTCCCCCCGCCGCGACATCGCCGGCCGCCGCCGTGGGCGAGCCGATCACCAGCGGAATCATCCCGAGCACCAGCCATGTCTCATGCTTCATCGCGTTCCTCCTCATGCATGCCTCTGTTGTGCCTCAACTACAGGCCCTCACCCTAGCGAGGGACCCGGCCTCGCGGCATGACGCCCATGCCCCCACGATTATGAGCCCGCTCATGTTCCGCGTCACAGCTTGCACGGCAACGGCCTATGCATAGTCTCGGCGATCATCGAGGTGGGCGGTCATGATCCCGGTCAGGACGAGAGCGTGATGGCGGACGGAAGCTTGAAGAGGATGGACGCAACGCCCGGTTCGGGGCGGCGGGAAGGCCTCAGGGCTTCGCCGGGTGCTCGCGTTGGGTGCCCAGGTAACGGGCCAGATCCTCGATCTGCTCGTTCGGGAGCACGTCCTTGAATGTCGGCATCACGGTGCCCGGATGGATGTACTTGGGCTCCGCGATGTAGGTGGTCAGCCAAACGATCTCGCGCCGGAGCCCGATCGCCGAGAGGTCCGGTCCGATCTTCCCTCCGACACCTTGCAGACTGTGGCACTGCTCGCAGTTCTTCTTGAAGAGCTCGGGCGCCTCCGCGGTGTACGCCCCGGCGCCGCCCAGGCCCTGGAGGTACTCCACCAGCGCTTCCGCCTGCCCGGGCTGGAAGGAGAAGCTCGGCATCCCGCTTCCAGGTACCAGTTTTCGCGGGCGCTCGAAATGACGGGCGAGCCACGAGGCGTCCCGCCGGGCCGCGACCCCGACGAGATCGGGGCCGATCCGGCCGCCGTGGCCGCGTATCGCGTGGCAGTATCCGCACTTGAGCCGTTCGTAGAGGCGCTTGCCTTCCGCCGCGCCGGTGACGCCCCGTTGTGCGGTCACGTAACGGCTGAGATCCTCGATCGCCGCATCGGCCAGCTCTCCCTTGAACCCGGGCATCGCGCTGTCCGGGTTCATGGCCTTCGGATCCGCGACGTACGTTCGCACCCAGACCAGTTCGCGGAAGCGTCCCACCTCCGAGAGGTCCGGCCCCACTTCGCCTCCCTTGCCGCCCAGCTTGTGGCAGGCCGCGCAGTTGGCTTCGAAGAGGGCGGGCGCGCGTGGAGTGTAGGCGCCTCCCCCGGCCAGGTGCTGGAGGAGCGCTACCAGCGCTTCGGCTTCGTCCGGCAGGAGGTTGAACCCCGGCATCTCGCTTCCGGGCACGAGCTTCCAGGGCTGACCGAAGTGCTGCTTGAGCCACGCTGCGTCCCGGTGCGCCGCGATGGTCGAGAGTTCCGGACCGACGAGCCCGCCTCGGCCGCGGATCGTGTGGCAGTTCCCGCACTTGAGCTCATCGTACAATCGCTGTCCCTGGGCGACGAGCGGGTTGTGTTCCATCTGGGGATTCGTCATCGGTGCGCGTGCGCCTTGCACGGTCAGCAACACTATCCCGGCCAGCGCCGCGAGTCCCGTGCCCACCACGATCGGCCGGTCGAGCGGGTGCCGTCGCGCGGACCGGTCGAGAAAAGGCAGCAGCACGAGCAGGGACACCGCGGCGCCCGGGAGGATGGTCGCGGCAAGCGGCTCCAGCCGTCCCGGGAAAAACTTCAGGGCCTGGAACATGAACAGGAAATACCACTCGGGGCGTGGGTTGTACGTCGTGTCCGTGGGATCCGCCAGCTCCTCCAGGCCGGCTCCGTATGTGAGCGCGAGGTACGACAGCACGGCAAAGAGGAGGAACGCCGTCACCGTATCCTTGAACACGACGTAGGGGAAGAACGGGAGTCCCTCCTTCTTCAGGCGCGCGTACCGCTCCCGGTAAGCGGCGTACCAATCCATCAGGACCGGCGTTCCCGCTCGGGAGGCTCGGAAATACCGTGCCAGACGACCAGAAACAGGTGGACGCCAATGAGGAGCGCGGTCAACGCCGGCAGCAGGAGAACATGCAGCGCGTAGAACCGGCTCAAGGTCGCTGCTCCCAATTCCTCGCCGCCTTGCATGACGAGCCCGACGGAGTCCCCCACGACCGGGGTTTGCCGGGCGATGTTCGTCCCGACCATGGTGGCCCAGTAGGCCTTCTGGTCCCAGGGCAGGAGATAGCCCGTGAAGCTGAACCCCATCACGAGCAAGAAGAGCCCCATGCCGACGACCCAGGTCGCCTCGCGCGGGTACTTGTAGGCGCCCATGAAGAAGACGCGGAGCAGGTGCAGGAAGACGAGGACCACCATGAAGGAGGCGCCCCAGTGGTGCAGGCCCCGGACGAACCGTCCGGCCAGGACCTGCGACTCGACGTACCGGACGGATTCGTGCGCGTGGTCCGGCGAGGGGACGTAATTCATGCCGAGGAGAATGCCCGTCACGAGCTGCACGGAGAAGATCAGCAGGCTCGCGCTGCCCAGCGTGTAGGCCCAGGACACCGGGCCGCGCGCCTCGGGGATCTTACGCGCGAACAAGGCCTCCCAGATCGTCCGGGCGGCGAGCCGCTCGTCGATCCAGCGCCGGATGCCGTTCATGCCGCCTCCGACACCGGTCGCCGCTCGGGCAGGACGAGGAGCCGCCTGCCCACGACCTTCACCGGGTAGCGGTCGAGCGGCCGCGGCGGCGGCCCGGAGACGATACGGCCGTCCACGTCGAACACGGCGTTGTGGCACGGACACAGGAACTGCTTGCGGCCGGGGTCCCAGCGGTACGGACATCCAAGGTGGGTGCACTTGGGGTCGTACACGATGAACTGCCTGCGGTCCGCCGTCAGGACCCAGGCCGAGGCCCGCCGTTCCACCGTGGTCCACGCGTCGCGCTTGCGCACCGTGAATTCGACCTTCACCGGGGCGCCCGGGATGACGTCGTCCACGGAACCGACGTCCACCCACTGAGGCGCCTTCCGCCGGAACGCGGGCGAGAGCACGTAGCCGAGGCCGGAACCGCCCAGGACAACGGCGATCAGGCCGCCCAGGAGCGCGGTCGCGCGCTCGAGGAAGGCGCGACGGGAAACCTGGGGGTCGGTCGGAAAATCCATTGTGCTACCTTACCGCTGCTGCCGTTTCAATTCCAGTTCGTTGAGCGTAGTGGCGGCTTGCCGCGCGATCGCCTGCGATGCGTTGAGCACGGCCGGCACGTCGAACGCGTGCCAAGCGATGCGGGTCTCTCGGTACCGGGCCTGGGCCTCTTCATAGGCCTTGTTCTGTGGTCCGGCTGCTACGCCGTCCGCCTTGGCGCCGGCCAGGGCGCGCTTCAGCCGGGCGAGCTGGACGCCGGCGTTGTTGAGCGAGGTGAGCGCGGCCTGCGCTCCCGAGGGAGCGCGGTGGCAAAGCGTGCAGGTCATCTGAATCATCCGTGGCTCCAGGATGTGATTCGCCATGGCGCCGTGGCAGGTCACGCAGTTCGGCCCCCGACCCGTGTGGTTCAGTTCCTCGTAGTGGCGGCTGTGGCGGAAGGCCTTGAGGATGTCTTCATGGCAACGGCCGCAGGTCTCCGGCAGCTTGGTGTAGTAGACGGGGCTGGAGGTCACCGACGACATGATCACGCCAGCGTGGGCATTCGCCTTGTCCTTCGCGGCCGGGTTGCCGCCGTGGCAGGCGTCGCAGCCCACCCCGACTGTCGCATGGACCGACTTGGCCCAGTCGGCGTAGTTGTGCTCCACGTACGCGATGCCGGTGGCGTGGCGGTGGCAGACGACGCAGCTCCCGCCGACGGTCTTGCCCGCGCGCGCCGATCCCGCCAGCGTCATCGCGAGCACTCCGGCGATCAGGGGCGCGGCGAGCCCTCCGCTTCGCCTTGACCTGAGCCTCGACAACAATTTCACCAGAGCATCCTCACCCGGCACCTTGTCCTCGGCCAATGATGCGGCTCAGGTCCCATGCATGACGGCCACATGGGGCGCCCGCCGGTCCGTGCGGTCGCGGCCGTTACCGGCCGGGCGGGACCGGCGCGTCGCCCCCGTGGGCCGCGGGCGTCCACGGCGGGAGGAGGCGCAGGAGGACGGCCAGGATGAGAAAGGGCAGGATGATGATCACCATCGCGCTCATCAGCCCCTCGCGCCCCACCAGCCCGAGCTTGTAGGTGGTGAACCCGAGCAGGCTCTTCGAGAAGAACTGGCCGCCGATGACCACGTTCCAGCGCATCGCGAAGATGCCGATCAGCGCGAGTCCGCTGCTCAGCACATAGATCGCCTTGCGAACATGG
>CAYHEI010000228.1:0-5559 GCA_964355385.1 uncultured bacterium
CGTGCGCGTCATGCAGCAATACCAGTAATTCGGCGAGGGAATCGAGCTCATGAGCGGGAAGACGCTCGACGTGCACGAGCTGGCGGTGGGCGACGCCGCGCGGTTCATGAAGCTCATGGCGGACGCGCGGCTGCGCTTCCCGCGCCTCGAGTACTTCAACGCCGACATCGCGCCCGACCGCTCGTGGTTCTACGCCACCCGGCATTTCCCGCTGGGACGCGTCGCGGCGGAGATCGAGGACGGCGTGCTGCGGGAGATGACGGACCGAGACTCGATCTGGGACACGGACTACGAGCTGCCGCCGTTCTCGATCCTGGGGCTGCGGCCCGAGGGGGATTCCGCGCTGAACCCCGCGCACGGCGGGCGGCAGGGCGGACTGGAGGTCCACCTCCCGGGCGGCGACGTGCGGCTCCTCGACACGGGCGATCCCGTGCTGCTGCTGGAGCGGCTGAACGGGCTGATCGCGCGGCACGATCCCGACCTCCTCGTGACGGAATACGGCGACGCGTGGCTGCTGCCGCAGCTCTCCAAGCTCGCGGCGCGCGTGCGCATCCCGCTCGCGCTGGAGCGCGAGCCGCATGCCTCCCCCCGGATCGCCGCGGCGCGGTCGTACTTCACGTACGACCGGATCGTGCATCGCGACGAGACCTGGCTGCTGCACGGCCGCTTGCACCTGGACCGGCGCAACTCGTTCACGCTGGAGGAGACCGGGTTCGACGGGCTGTTCGAGACCGCGCGGGTGTCGCGGCTCCCGGTCCAGACAGCCTCGCGCACGAGCACCGGCACCGGGATCTCCTCGATGCAGCTCGCGCAGGCGTGGAGCGAGGGGATTCTCGTGCCGGTGGACAAGGCGGTGACCGAGGTCTTCAAGGGCGCCGACGAGCTGCTCACGGTGGACAAGGGCGGGTTGGTGTTCCAACCCGAGCTGGGGTTGTACGAGGGCGTGGGGGAGCTGGACTTCGCCTCGATGTACCCCGCGATCATGGTGGCGCACAACCTCTCGCCCGAGACGATCGGCTGCGCGTGCTGCCGGGAGGACGGCGACCTGGTCCCCGAGGCCGGCCTGCGCTCGTGCGTCCGGCGCGAAGGGCTGATCGCGCGGACGCTGCGGCCGCTCCTGGCGAAGCGGGCGCAGTACAAGGTGCTCAAGAAGACCGCGCCGACGTCCGCGTTGCGCGAGCGCGCCGCGGCGCGGGTGGCCGCGCACAAGTGGCTGCTGGTCTGCTCGTTCGGCTATCTCGGCTACCGCAACGCGCGGTTCGGGCGGATCGAGGCGCACGAGGCGACGACGGCGTGGGGACGGGAGATGCTGCTGCGGGCCAAGGAGACCGCGGAGGACCTCGGCTTCCACGTCCTGCACGCGATCGTGGACAGCCTGTGGGTGGTGCGGCGCGGGCGGGCCACGCCTCCCGCCGAGTACGAGGCGCTCGCGCGCGCGATCGAGCGGGCCACGGGGCTGCCCATGTCGTTCGAGGGCGCGTATCGCTGGATCGCCTTCCTGCCGTCGAAACAGGACCCCCGGCGTCCGGTGTCGCAGCGGTACGTGGGGGCGTTCGAGTCCGGGGCGCTGAAGGTGCGCAACCTGGCGCTGCGGCGCTCCGACACGCCGCCCTTCCTCGCGGAGTTGCAGACGCGGATGCTGGGCGAGCTGGCGAAGGCGCGCGACGCGGCGGAGGCGCGCGTGATCGCGGCGGGGCTGGTCCCGCTCGTCGCGGAGGCGCTCGCGCGGGTGCGGTCGGGGCGGATGCGGCCGATGGACCTCGCGATCTTCTGCCATCTCTCCCGGGAACCGAACCGCTACGCGCGGCCCACGCCGGTCGCGATGGCCGCGGGGCAGCTCGCGGGGAGAGGTACGCGGCCCGCGGCGGGCGAACGGATCGGGTACGTGCTGGGGGAGGACCGGCCGTACGCGCTGCAGGCGGCGCCCGACGGCGTCGCGTACGACGCGGACGCGTACGCCGAGTTCACCCGCCGCGCCGCGGACGAGATCCTCTCGGTGTTCGGCGTGACCGCGTATGCGCCGCCGCCCCGCGCGCCGCGCGGCCGCGCCGCGGATCCGCGGCAACAGACGCTGGCGTTCTGAGGCGGCGGGGAGCCGGTGGAGTATCATCGTCCAGTGCCGGCACCAACGTTCCCCTGGCTCCTGGGCAGCCGGAGCTACACCTTCCTGGCGACGGCCCGGGTCTGCTTCATCCTGGCGATGCAGGTGCAGGCCGTGTCCGTCGGCTGGCTGGTGTACGAGCTCACGGGCGATCCCCTCGCGCTCGGTCTCGTCGGGCTGGCGGAGGCCGTTCCCGCGCTCGGGTTGGCGCTCTTCGCGGGCTGGATCGTGGACCGCGGGAGCCCGCTCGCGACCTACCGGTTGGCGCTGGCGTGTTCCGCCGCGTCGGCGCTCCTGATCCTGTGCGCGGTGACCTTCCGGGCGGGCTGGCCGCCGGGCGCGGCGCTCGGCGCCATCTATCTCGCGTCCGTCGTGACCGGCGTCGCGCGGGCCTTCATCATGCCGTCGCAGTTCGCGCTGCTGCCGCGGGTGGTGGCGCGCGCCCGGCTCGGGAAGGCCATCGCCTGGAACTCCTCGCTCATGCAGGCGGCCTTCCTCGGGGGGCCGCCCCTGGGCGGCGCGCTGCTCGCCGTCGTGGGGGCGCCCCGGACGTTCCTCGTGGTCGTGGCGCTCGTCGGCGTCGTCCTGGTCGCGACCGCGGGCGTGACGCTGCTGCCCGGCGCGCGGCGGCCGGCCCCGTCCGGCGACGAACCGCCGCTGGCGAACCTCACCCTGGGTGTCCGGTACGTCTGGAACCGCCAGGTCATCCTCGCGGCGATGGCGCTCGACATGTTCGCGGTGCTGTTCGGCGGGGTGACGGCGCTGCTGCCGGTGTTCGCGCGCGACGTGTTCGCCGGCGGACCGGTGACGCTGGGGGTGCTGCGCGGCGCGTTGCCGTGCGGCTCCCTCCTCATGGGCTGGTGGCTCATCCGCCACCCCGTGACCCGGCTCACCGGGCGCGCGCTGCTCGCGGCGGTCCTGGGATTCGGCGCGTGCATGATCGGCTTCGGGCTCTCAGGCTCGCTCTCGCTGTCGCTGCTGCTGCTCGCGGGCGCGGGGGCGTGCGACTGCCTGAGCATGGTGATGCGGCACACGATTCTCCAGCTCTCGACCCCGGAGGCCCTGCGCGGGCGGGTGGCGGCCGTGAACTCGATGTTCATCGGCTCGTCCAACGAGCTGGGGGCGTTCGAGTCGGGCGTCGCGGCGCGGCTGCTGGGCACGCGCGCGAGCGTCGTGTTCGGCGGACTCATGACGCTGCTGGTGGTCGCGGTGACCTGGCGCCGCGCGCCGCGCCTGCGGCGGCTGGAGCTGTCGAGGCTCTGAGGCGCGTCAGCCCCGAGGCGTCGGGGTCAGACGCTGAGCACGGCCCCCGCGGGGGCGTGGAGGGGCTGCTCGGTCACGACCGCGCCGTCGTCCAGCCGCAGCCAGGACTCGAAGGCGCGGACGCCCTCGCGCAGCCGGATGAGGCGCGCCCCGCGCGGGAAGCCGTCCTTGCCGTAGGTGTTGTGGCCGGTGCCGCGGCCGTAGCACAGCCGGATGCCGTCCAGCTCGCCGTCGTAGTCGTTGATGTGGTCGTGGCCCACGAAAGTCCCGAGGACATCGCCGCCCCGGCGCAGCGCGGCGAAGAACCCGCTGTTGTGCTTCGGGCAGCACACCGCCTCGTACTTGACTCCCCGGCACGGCCGGGTCTCCCAGACGGTGTCGTACTCCGGGACCGGGATGTGGAAAAAGGCGAGCGCGGGAAGCGGGGCGGACTGGCCGGCGCTGAGCGTCGCGGCTCGCTCGAGATACCAGGCGATTTGCTCCGGCGCGATCCAGGCGTACGCCGTGTCCTTGCTTCCCGCGGGCTTCGGGGCATACGAGCCCGAGTCGATGAAATAGAGCAGGGCCCCGGCCCCGCCGCCGTTCCGCGCGCCCACGCTCAGGACGTAGGTGCCGATGCCCGGGAGCGTCTCCGGCCCCGCCTCGGTGCGGCAGCCCGGGAACGTCTTCTGCAAGTCGTAGAGCGCCCGGCGCTTCAGCGCCCCCTCGTCGTCGTGGTTGCCGAAGACCGCGGCCCAGGGGATCCCGCGTGCTTCGAGCGGGGCGACCGCCATGCGCCAGGCCGCCTCCGGGTCCTGGGAGCCGTAGCCGTAGATCACGTCGCCGGTGAGCGCCGCCAGGTCCGGCCGTTCGGCGTCGAGCACCCGCCCCACGAGGTCCCGCGTCTTCTCGTCCGCCGCGCCGCACTCGGTCACGTGGAGGTCCGTGAACTGGGCGATCGTGAACGTCCCGTCCGCGCGGAAGCGCAGCGGCGTCATCGGCCGACCGTCTTCAGTGCTCGTGCGTCGAGAGGGAAGCCAGCAGCGGGGCCGTGTTGAATTTCAGGTTCTCCAGCGCCATCAGGAACCCCTTCTTGTCCACCGCCTTGATGTAGGCTTCCTTGGGCTCCACGACCCGGTTCTTCACGAACTCCGCCAGGACGTCGCTCAGCGTCGTCATCCCCTCGTTCTTCCCGGTCTGCTGCGCGGTCTGGATCTGGAAGGTCTTCCCTTCGCGGATCAGGTTCGCGACGGCGCCGGTCACGATCAGGATTTCGAGGGCCGCCACGCGGCCACCGCCGATCTTCTTGCACAGCGTCTGCGAAACGACTCCCTTGAGCGATTCCGAGAGCATGACGCGGATCTGCGCCTGCCGGTCGGCCGGGAACTGTTCGATGATCCGGTTGACGGTGGAGGCGGCGGTCGTGGTGTGCAGCGTGCCGAAGACCAGGTGGCCGGTCTCCGCGGTCTCCATCGCGATCTCGATCGTCTCGAGGTCGCGCATCTCGCCGACGAGGCAGATGTCCGGGTCTTCCCGGAGGGCGGCGCGCAGGGCGGCCTTGAAGCTCTTGGTGTGGTTGTGAACCTCGCGCTGGTTCACGAGGCACTTCTTGTTCGCGTGCACGAACTCGATGGGGTCCTCGATGGTGATGAGGTGGTCGTCGCGCGTGGCGTTGATCAGGTCGATCAGCGCGGCGAGCGTGGTGCTCTTGCCGCTGCCGGTCGGTCCGGTGACGAGCACGAGCCCCTTGGAGAGGTTGGAGAAATTGCGGATGACCTCCGGCAGATGGAGGTCGTCCGCGGTCAGGATCTTGCTCGGGATGATCCGGAACACCCCCCCGGGGCCCTTGCGGTCCATGAAGATGTTGACGCGGAAGCGGCCGAGGCCCATGATCTCGTACGCGAAGTCGGTGTCCTTCAGGTCCTCGAACTGGAGCCGGTTGCGTTCGGGTGTGATCGGCAGGAAGAGGTTCCACAAGGCCTCGGCGGTCTGGTGCGTGCCGCCGGGGAGGTTCTGGATCGCCCCGTCCACGCGGATCTTCGGCGGGTTGTCGGCGGAGAGGTGCAGGTCGGAGGCCTTCATCCGCACCATCGCCTCGAGCAGCCGGTTGATGGGGCTCGCATCGCCGGAGAGGCGGGGCGCCGCCGAGACGGAGAACCCCGGCGTGGACGCCGGGGCGGCCGCGGGCGCGGCGTGCGCCACCCGCGGCCCGCGCG
>CAYHEI010000229.1:0-5520 GCA_964355385.1 uncultured bacterium
ATGCAGATCGGGGACAGCGGCGGCAGGATGTACTGCATGGTGTCGTAGATTGCGAGCCCCGCCGTCACCACGCCGCCGGGCGAGTTGATGTACATGTTGATCGGCTTCTCCGGATCCTCGCCCTCGAGGAAGAGGAGCTGCGCGATGATCAGGTTCGCCACGTCGTCGTCGATCGGCGTGCCGACGAACACGATCCGCTCCTTGAGCAGGCGGGAATAGATGTCGTACGCCCGCTCGCCGCGTCCCGTTTGTTCGACCACCATCGGGATCAAGCCCATGAGCGCCTCCTGTTCTTTCATCTAGATTCGTCGAAAGGTTCCAACAACCACGACATTCCGACCCATGCTACTCGGAATGTCGCCGGGACCTCGAAAGTTCCTCCGTGTTTCATCTTGAAGCCGCGTTCAGATTCGCAACGACTGCTCGGTCACTGTGGCCTGGCCGATGATCCAGTCGAGCGTCCGGTCCTGCTGGAGACGGCGCCGCAGCCGATCCCAGCGACCGTCTGCCTTCAACACCGTCACGGTCCGCTCGGGTAGCGCCCGCCCGCCGCCCGCGCTGTCCCGGATCTCCGCCTCGAGCTGCTCGTCCGTCACCGCGATGCCCTCGCGCCGCGAGATCTCCTCGAGCACGAACGCCTCGCGCACCGCCCGGTTCGCCGCGGGCCGGAACATCTCGCGGAACTGCTCGGGCTTCATCCGCATTTGTTCGATCGCCCGGATGCCCTGCCGGGCGAGCTCCTCGGCGCCCCGCACCGCCATGGCCTGCATCTCGTCCTCGACCATCGTGGGCGTCGCCTCGGGCGGGGCGAACCGCAGCAGCCGGTCCGTCACGCGCGCCCGCAAGCGCACCTGCGCCTCCCGCTCCCGCTCCGCGCGCAGGCGCGCCGCCACGGCGACACGCAACGCCTCGAGGGAAGCGTACTCCCCCGCGGCACGCGCGAACCGGTCGTCCAGCTCCGGCAGGCGCGAAACCTTGACCTCCTTGACCGTCACCGCCAGCTCGGCGATCTTTCCGGCCAGCGCGGAATTGACGTGATCGATCGGATAGGCCACGCGCAGCGTCGCGGACGATCCGGACCCCATCCCCACCAGGCCCGACTCGAGGTCCCGCATCGCTTCGCCGCTCCCGATCGCGACCAGCACGTCCTTGGAGGCGCTGCCCTCGAACGGGCGGCCGTCCACCGTCCCTTCGTAGTCGATGACGCACAGGTCGCCCCACCGGGCCGGCCGGTCCGCCCGGACGTGCACCGCCTGCCGGCGGCGCAGTCCCTCGATCACGGCGTCCACGTCCTCCGGCCGGACGAACACCGCGTCGCGTTGCAGATGATACCCCTTGTACTCCCCGACGGAGACCTCGGGCGCCAGCTCGATGGTGAGATCGAACGCCATCCCCTCGCCGGCCCGGCGGATTTCCTTCACCGTAGGATTCGTCGCGGGCTGCAACCGCGTTTCGGCCAGGACATGCCGCGCGGCGTGGCTCACGGCCTCCTGGATCGTCTCTTCCTCGACGGTCTTTCCGAACCGCTGCATCAGCACCTGCTCGGGAACCTTGCCCTTGCGGAACCCGGGCAGGTCGGCCCGCGCCGCGACGTGCTCGAGGGCGTGGCTCCGCATGAGCCGGACCTCGGGCGCGTCCAGCTCGACGAAGAAGACCCGCCGACAGGCCTCGGTCTGCGTCGCGGTGAATTTCATCAGGAACCTATTATACCGGCGATCCCAAGCCGTACCCGGCGGCGACGACCTCGGCCAGATGCAGCAGGCGCGGCGCGCCGGACACGGCGGCCAAATGCTTGCGGAGCTGGAGCAGGCACCCCGGGTTCGCCGTCACCACGGCGTCCACGCCGGCAGCCGCCGCGTGCGCCGCCTTGCGGCGCCCCAGCGGCTCCGCGAACCCCGGCTGCAGGATGTTGTACACCCCGGCGCTGCCGCAACACAGCTCCTGCTCGGCCAGCTCCACGAGCTCGAGGCCCGGGACCAACCGCAGAAGCGCCCGCGGCGCCCCGGTGACCTTCTGCCCGTGGCTCAGGTGACACGCCTCCTGGTACGCGACGCGCAGGCGGACGGGCCGGGTCGGCGGCCGTTCCCGCGCCAGCTCGGCCGCGAGCTCGCTGAAATCACGCACCAGCTCCGCGAAGCCGGCCTCGCCGAGGAGGTGCCCGTAATCCTTCATCGCCGAGCCGCAGCCCGCGGCGCTCGCCACAATCGCGTCGACGCCCGTCTCGGCGAAGACGCGTACCAGGCCCCGTCCGAGCTCCGCGAAGAGCTCCCGCTTCCCCGCGTGCAACGCGAGCGCCCCGCAGCACCCCTGTCCTCGCGGGACGACAACCTCGCATCCCAACTCCCGGAGTATCTCCGCCTGCAGCCGGTTCAGCTCCGGCAGGAACCCCTCCATGACGCAGCCGGTCAACAGCCCGACCCGCATGCGGCGGGTGCCGCGCGCGGGCAGGAGCTCCGCGAGCGGCGCGGTCCGCGGCGCGGGGAGACGAGCGGGCAGCAGCCCGAGGGAGCGGCCCGCCCAGGAAAGGGGAAGTCGCCGGGCGATGCGCGTCGCCGCGGCGCGCAGCCCGAGAAGCTGGAGGAACCACAGGGGAGCGAGGGCCCACCGGAGGGCGCGCGCGGAGGGGAGGATCCGGCGGAAGAACCAACGCCAGCCCGGCGGCGCCGGGGAGGGAGATCGCACGGTGAGCCAGCCCCGAGCATCCTCGATGAGCTCGCGATACCGGACGCCCGACGGGCACGCGGTCTCGCACGCGAAGCAGGCCAGGCAGCGGTCCAGATGGACCTTCACCTGGTCCGTCAGGTCGATGCGCCCGTCATGCAGGGCACGCATGAAGTAGATTCGCCCGCGCGGAGAATCCGCCTCGTTGCCGGACTCGGCATAGGTCGGGCAGGTGGGCAGGCAGAACCCGCAGTGGATGCAGGCGAGCAGCCGCGACTCCTCGACGAACCCGGCGAGCGCGAGCGGAGACATCAGCGCGCCAGGCAGCCCGAAGGGTCAAACGCCCGCCGCACCTCCGCGTTCAACCGCAGCACGCCCGCCGCGAGCGGAGCCGCCTCGGCGGGCGGAAGGGGACCGCGCTCCTGCGCCGCCCACCCGCCCAGCGCCGCCGCGCGCGCCGTCCACCCGGCGAGGACCGCGCGCGCCGCCGCGTGGCCCCCCCCCCCCCCCCCCGCGCCGGGCCCCGCCCCCCCAAACCCCCCCCCCCGGGCACCCCCCCGCGGGGCCGCCCCCCCCCCCCCCGGCGCCGCCGGGGGCGCCGCCCCCCGGGGGCGGCCGGGGGGCGCGGCGGGGGCCGCCGCCCCCCCCGGCGGGGGGGGCCCCACGGTCCCGCTTCCCGCCGCCGCGGTGAACGCCCCGTCGTGTCCGGCCAGCAGCGCCGCGAGCCGGCGGCGGGGCACGCTCGCCCCCACGATCATGCCCGGCGGGTCCCAACTCACGCGCGCCCACGCCGCCAGCAGCCCGCGCACGTCGTCCGTCTCCGCGGCCGCGCCGCCGCGGACCGCCGCGCGCAGCAGCGCGCGCTGCGCCTCCACCTGTTCGCGGCCGCCCTCCGCGCCGGTCGCGAGCTCGAATCCGCCGGGGCCGCCGCGCGCCTCGAGGAACGACGGGAACGCCCGCGCGTCGAGGACGGCCGCGACCGCGCGCCAGAGATCCTCCGCTCCATCGAACCGCGCCGTGACACCCCATGCCCGCTCCGGCAGCGGCTTCACCTTGAGCGCCACCTCGAGGATGACTCCCAGGGTGCCGCGGGAGCCCACGAGCAGCCGCGTGAGATCGTACCCCGCGACGTTCTTGACCACACGGCCGCCCGGCCGGATCAGCTCGCCACCGGACAGCGCGGCCGTCATCCCCAGCACGTGATCGCGCGGCGCGCCGCACGCCAGCCGACGCGGCCCCGACAGCCCCGCCGCGATGATCCCGCCGACAGTCTGCCGCTCCGGCCACGGCTCGTCCCAGGGCAGTTCCTGCCCGGCCGCGGCGAGCTCGGCCTGCAGCGCCGCGAGGGTCCTTCCCGCCTCGACCTTCACCACGAGCTCCTCGGGCTCGTAGAAGACCGTGCGGTCGAGGGCGCACGTCCGCAACAGCGCGTCCGGCTCCGGGAAGGCCCCGCCGAGCCAGAGGAAGCATCCGCCCCCGGCCGCCCGCAGGCGCTTCCCCGCCGCGCACGCGCCCGCGAGCGCCGCGCGCGCCTCCTCGGTGGTCCGCGGTTCGATCGTGGTCATCAGGCGGCCGCCTGCTTGCGCGGACGGATCTCCGGGCACCCGCCGCCCGACGGCAGCGCCTTGCACGGATTGCAGCGTTCCCCGGGGTCGAACAGCGCCTTCACGCGCAGCATGAGCGCCAGGTCCGCCGGGCCGAACTGCCGCTCGAGGAACTCGATCTTCTCGATGCCGATGCCGTGCTCGCCGGTCACGCTCCCGCCCAACGCGATCGTCTTCTCGATGATCTCCGTCGAGACGTCGAGCATCCGGTCGAACTCGGCGGGCACGCGTTCGTCGAACAGGATCAACGGATGCAGGTTGCCGTCCCCTGCGTGCAGCAGGTTCGCAATCCGCAACCCGTGCCGCGCCTCGATCTCCCGGATCGCGACGGCCATCTCCGGCAGGCGCGAGCGCGGGATGACGACGTCCTGCGTGCAGTAGCTCGGCGAGAGCCGGCCCACGGCGGCCGCGGCCTTCTTGCGTCCGGCCCAGAGCCCTGCGCGCTCCTCGGGCGTGCGAGCGGACCGGACCTCGGTCGCCCCTTGCCCCCGGACGAGATCGCCGACGCGCTCCGCCAGCCGGTCCAGGCCTTCCGCCATCCCGTCCAGCTCGATCAGGAGGACCGCGCCCGCGTCCAGCGGCAGCCCGATCCGGAACGCCGCCTCGACCGCGGTGATGATGAGGTGGTCCATCAGCTCGAGCGCCGCGGGGACGATCCCCGCCCCGATGATCGTGGAGACGCCCCGCATCGCGCCCTCGAACGTCGGAAAGACCGCGAGCAGGGTCCTCCAGGCGGGCGCGACGGGCGTCAGGCGGACCCACGCCTTGGTCACGACGCCCAGCGTGCCCTCGGATCCGACCAAGAGGCCGCGCAGGTCCAAGCCGGGCGCATCCTCGCACGGCCCCCCCAGCGTGACCACCTCGCCGTCGGGCAGCACGATCTCGAGCCCGAGCACGTGATTGGTCGTCACGCCCATCTTCAAGGTGTGGGGGCCGCCCGAGTTATTCGCGATGTTGCCCCCGATCGTGCAGGCGCTCTGACTGGAGGGATCGGGCGCGTACGCGAACCCCCCCGGCTCGGCCGCGCGCGTCAGATGGAGGTTTACCACGCCGGGCTCCACCAGCGCGTAGCCGTCGGCCGGATTCAACTCGAGCACGCGCTGCAGCCGGGCCAGCGAGAGCACGACACCGCCGCGTGCGACGTACACGCCGCCCGCCAGCCCCGTGCCCGCTCCACGCGGCAGGAACGGCGCTCCGGCCCGCGCGAGCGCCCGCACGCCGGGCGCGCCGTGCTCGCCGCGCTCCGGGATGACGA
>CAYHEI010000230.1:0-439 GCA_964355385.1 uncultured bacterium
GGGGTGATCATCTCGGGGCAGAAGTCGACCCGCGCTCCCAGTGCCTCCACGGCCGTCCGCACCCACGCTCGGGGCGCCGCCGGAGCGCGGCCGGCGATGCCCCGCACGACGTCTCCGCGGAACATGGGAGCGGGAACGATCGAGAACTTCCCCGCCATGCCCCGCTCCCGCGTGACGGCGATGAACCGGCCGAGGAACGCGTCGGGAATCTCTTCTGCGAGGTCCCTCCCGTCCGCGGCGCGCGTGGTCGAGCCGTGCAGGTCGCGCATGTGGTGGCGGTACAGGTGCAAGAACGGCGTGGGATCGTCGACCAGCAGCGCGATCGGCGTCACGTTATCGCGGACCCCCCGCTTGGCGGTCCGCGCGGCAGGCGGGGGGCAGCCCAGCCGTACGGGCCTGTTGGCGCAGGGCAGCCCCTTTCATTAAGAAGTAGCCGATT
>CAYHEI010000230.1:449-2289 GCA_964355385.1 uncultured bacterium
GGGGGGGGGGTACGGGGACATCGAGGGGGGGGTTCGGGGCCCCCCGCCGGGCGGGGGGCTCCCTTTTACGCGGCCCGGGGGGTGGGGGGGTCCGCGCGGAAGGCGTGGCTCAGCCATGCCTTCCGGCCTTGTTCGCGAAGGTCAGCCACTTTCATGAAGAAGTCTCCGATTCGTAGATGTGGTAATGGTGAGCCCATTCCCGCGGGCCGGTGGGCGGGGTGAATTCGAGAATCTGCCCCATCTGCCGGAGGTCGCGCTGCAGCGCGGCCACGTCCACCTCCTGCACGTCCTTCCCCGCGTCCAGGGCCCGGCAGGCGGCCACGCCCGCGGACTCGCCCAGGACCATGAACACGGGCTCCATCCGGATCGAGCCGTGCGCGATGTGCGTCGCGGAAAGGCAGACCGGGACCAGGAGGTTCCGGCATTCCTCCGCGCGCGGGGTGATCGCGCGGTAGCTGATCGGGTACGGCGCCACGCCGATCTGCACGTCCCCCTCGTTGCGCAGGGCGCCCGGCCGCGCCGGCCCGTCCGGATGCACGATCCGGCGGATGTTGTGGGAATCCATGGTGTAGGCGCCCATCCCCACCGCGTCGTCCGCGCGGCGCGCCCCCTGGCAGTCGGCCTGGGTCACGACGTACCGGCCGAGCATGCGCCGCCCCTCGCGCACGTACAGCTGGTGCGGCCAACCGCCCGTGTCGGGGAACTCGTCCCGGCACAACCCCCACGCCTCCGCCTCGCGCCGGACATTGGCCGGCACGCGGGGGTCGGTGCGCAGGAAGTGAAAGATTCCGCGGGTGTACGACTCGTGATCGCGCCAGATCCGGTCCCGCGTCGCGTGGTCCCCGTCCGGATACTCCCAATTGGCCCCGATGTGGTCCGTGGAGAACCCGCCACGGTTGTTGAAGTCCGTCTTGCCGTTCGGCATCTCGACGATCAGGAAGAAGTCCGAAAACCTCGGGGACCGCCCCGCCGCGACGAGCGCCGCGAAATACCGGCCGAGGATCTCGTAGCGCCGGGGATCGTACGCCGACGGAGGATCGAGCGGGCGCCGGTTGCCCGCGGCGCGCGTCAGGCACAGACGGAAGTTGTAGGCCTGGATGTGGCCGTCCCCCCGCCCGGCCTCACCCGGCGCCTCGTCCTGGACGCACGGGAGCAGCCCGTTGCGCGGGTCGCCGGACGTCACGAAGGGGTCCACGGGGGCCTCGAACTGGTGGTGCGGCGTTTCCGCGCGGACGCCGTTCAGGGATTCGCCGTACTGCGCGACGGGCTCCCGGCCCACGGCGTACCGCACCCCCGCCAGCGCCATGACGTCCCCCTCGTAGCTGGAATCGATGAACGCGCGCGCCTCAATCGCGCCCCCGTCGTCGAGCTGCAGCGAGGAGATCCGGCCCCCCGCCGCCCGCACCGCCGTGACGCGCCGCCCCGGAACCACGGAGAGGTGGGCCTCGGCGGAGAGCGTTTCGAAAACGCGTTCCGCGACGTGCGGTTCGAAGCGGAACACCTCGTCCCGGCCGTAGGCACGGCCGATGCGCCGGTAGACGTCCCGCGCGAGCCCGCCGACCACGGCCTCGTTCCCGATGTCGGTGGCCCCGAGACCGCCGCTGGTGAGACCGCCGAGATGACGGCCGGGATTGACGAGAACCACGGTCTTGCCCTGGCGAGCCGCGGCCACCGCCGCGGTCACCCCGCCGGCAATCCCGCCATAGACGCAAACGTCGTAGGTCACTCGAACTCGGAGCAAGTCGCGCCGAGCGGAAGCGAGGCGCGCGGCAACCCCGGCGTATCCGTGGGTGGCGGGCGGGGCGGGCGAATTCTCATCCATTTACAAATACACGGTGGG
>CAYHEI010000230.1:2299-5518 GCA_964355385.1 uncultured bacterium
AATCCAGTCATACACGCCCCTTGTGTTGTCCCTCCACCCGGGTGAGCTGCGCCGGCTTGCGATGGGGGGGCCCCGGGGCAACCGCGGGTTAGCCGTGGTTGCCGGCCGTGCCCTCATTATTCGATAACATTTCCAATAACAGGTTCGACCTTGACGCCCTTGTCGGCCAGGAACTTGCGCCCCCTTTCGAGGTTGGCCGCGGTCCCCTCCAGCTCGAGCACGAGTTCCCCCACGGTCGCCGTGACCTTGGCGCGCCGGATGTTGGCCACGAGCTTGAACTTCGCGGCCATCTGGAACGTCACGGGCTCCTTGATCAACCGCCCCGGAAACGTGAGCTTCACCACCTGCTTCGGCATGGGTCAGGCCCCCCCGGCGATGGCGGGGATGATGGACACCTCGTCGCCGTCCTTCACGGCGGTCGCCTCGCCCTGCTGAAAGCGGACGTCCTCGTCGTTGACGAACACGTTCACGAAACGCCGAACCTTTCCCGTTTCGTCGCAAATCCGGTCCTTGATGCCCGGATACTTCTTGTCGAGGTCCTCGATAAGGGCCTTGAGGGTCGCGCCCTCGGCCGAGACCTCCGCCTGGTTGTTGGTCAGCTTTTGCAGCGGCGTCGGGATCCGAATCTTGACGGCCATCAAGCCCTCCTCGCGTTGGGGTGTCCTGCCCGCATCATATCAACCCGCAGCCTTCTTGAGCGACCGGCCGACACGCTCCTCGAACGCCTCGAGGGTCGGCTTGATCTTGACCGGTTCCCCGATGACGCCCAGGAGCGGCTCCTGGGTCTTGAGCCCGTTGCCCGTGATGCAAATCACGACCGACTCGTCCCGCGGGATCGCACCGGAAGCGACCAGCTTCCGCGTGACCGCCATGGTGACGCCGCCGGCGGTCTCGGTGAACACTCCCTCGGTCTCCGCGAGCAGCTTGATCCCGTCGATGATCTCCTCATCCGTGGCCTCGTCGATCGTCCCGCCCGTCTCTTTGACCGTTTCGAGGACGAAAACGCCGTCGGCGGGGCTGCCCATCGCCAGGGACTTCGCGATGGTCACCGGCTTGACCGGCTTGATGATGTCGGATCCCGCCTTATATGCCAGAAAAACCGGGGCCGCGCCCGCGGGCTGCGCGCCGTGGATCCGCGCCTTCGACTTGTCGATCAGGCCCATGAGGTGAAACTCCTTGAAGGCCTTGTGGATCTTGCAGAGGAGCGACCCGGACGCGACGGGAACGACCACATGCTGCGGCGTCTTCCACCCGAGCTGCTCGGCGATCTCGAATCCGATGGTCTTGGAACCTTCCGCGTAGTAGGGACGAATGTTGATGTTCACGAACGCCCACTTGTACCGCGCGGCGATCTCGGAACACAGCCGGTTCACCTCGTCGTAAATGCCCTCGACCGCCACCAGCGTGGGCCGGTAAATGAGGGACGCCACGATCTTGCCCCGCTCCAGGTCGGCGGGAATGAACACGAACCGCCGCAGGCCCGCCTGCGCGCCGTGCGCGGAGACCGCGTTGCCGAGATTCCCGGTGGACGCGCACGCCACGGTGTCGAACCCGAACTCCTTCGCCTTGGTGATCGCCACCGAGACCACCCGGTCCTTGAAGGAGAACGTGGGATGGCACACCGAGTCGTCCTTGACCCAGACCTCGCGCAGCCCCAGCGCCTTCGCCAGGTTGGTCGCCTTGATCAACGGGGTGAAGCCCGAGTAGAACCCCGCCTGGGGTTCCCCGTCCACGGGCAGGAGGTCGCGGTACCGCCAGAGGGAGCGTGGCCCCTTCTGGATCGACTCGCGGGAGATCGAGCGCTTGATCCCCTCGTAGTCGTACACGACCTCGAGCGGGCCGAAACAGAATTCACACACGTACTCCGTCGTTTTCGGGTATTCCCGCGCGCAGACGCGGCAACGGAGGCCCTTCACGTGGGTCATGGCCTCTACTCTACCGTATCGACCAATTGCACGACGCGGGGCACGAACGCGCGCGCACTCTCGTCGAGGATCCAGCAGGTCCACTCGGCCGCGCCGCCCTCCCGCACGGAAACGATCATGTAGGTGTAAACCGGCTGCGCGATCTCGAGATCGGTCCCCGACGGCTTCGCCGGATGATCGGGATGCGAATGGAACACCCCGATGAGGGACACGCCGGCGGCCCGCGCCTCCTTCGTCGCGGCGAGTTGCTCCCGGGGATCCATCACGTAACGGTCGTGCGCGCGCTCCGTGTTGACGTTGCGCATCGGCCGGATCCCCGTCACCCGGTCGGGATCCCCCAACCGGCCGAGCAGGTACCCGCACGCCTCGTGCGGGTAGTGGCCCTCCAGGTACCGGAAGATCTCAGCGACGCGGTCGCGTGACAAACAGATCATCGCCTTCCTCCCACAAGTGCGTGCTCAGGTACCGTTCCCCGGAATCGGGGAAGATCATCACGATCACGCCCGCCTCGGCCCGGGCGGCGACGCGCAACGACGCCTTCAGCGCGGCGCCCGCGGAATAGCCCACGAAGAACCCCATGCGGGCGAGCAGCCGCGTCATCTCGTACGCATCCTCGGTCTTCACCGAGACGAGCTCGTCCGCGAAGGCGGGGTCGTAGATGCCCGGCACGAGCGAGCTGGCCATGTGCTTCACGCCCTCGATCCCGTGCAGGGACTCCTCCGGCTGCACCTCGACGATCCTGACCCGCGGGTTGAACTTCCGCAGCCGGCGGCCCGTGCCCATGAGGGTACCGCTCGTCCCGACGCAGGCCACGAAGTGCGTGATCCGGCCCTTGGTCTGCCGCCACAGCTCGGGGCCGGTCGTCCGGTAGTGCATGCGCCAGTTCGCCTCGTTGTTGTACTGGTCGGCATAGAAGTACCGTCCGGGCCGCTCGGCCGCGAGGGCGCGCGCCAGCCGGATCGCCCCGTCGGACCCCTCGAACGGGCTCGAGTAGTGGACGGTCGCGCCGTACGCGAGCACGATCCGCTTGCGCTCCTCGCTGACGTTCTTCGGCATGACGAGCTCGACCTTGTATCCGCGGGAGGCGCCGATCATGGCGTAGGCGATGCCGGTGTTGCCGGAGGTGGCGTCGAGCAGGACCTTCTCCCGCGAGAGGAGACCCCGCCGCTCCCCGTCCTCGATGATCGCCAGCGCCGCGCGGTCCTTCACGGCTCCCCCGGGGTTCAGGTACTCGAGTTTCGCCCAGAGCTCCACGCGCTTGTAGTGGGCATGCTCCAGGCGCACCAGGGGCGTG
>CAYHEI010000231.1:0-758 GCA_964355385.1 uncultured bacterium
CCCCCCCCCCCCCCCCCTTTTTTTTTTAATGTTCCGGCGACCACCGTGTTCTACACTCTTTCCCTACACGACGCTCTTCCGATGTGTACGTTCAGATTCCGCTCGCGCGGGGCGGCGGGGTCCGGGGCGGCGAGATCCAGGTCTCCTGGAAGAAGGAGCGGGAGGGGAAGCGCCGCGATCCGCGGACGCCCGCGCGGATGTCGATGCGGCTCGACACGGCGGGGCTCGGGCCGGTGGGCGTCCAGATGCAGTTGCTGGGCCGCGCCCTGTCCCTGGTCTTCCAGGTCTACGACGCGGAGATTCAGGGCTTCCTCGGGCGCGAGCTGCCCGGGCTGGTCAAGCGCCTGACGGGGTACGACTTCACGGTGGACCGGTGCGCGTGTGAAGTCGAGGCGCCCGCCGCGGTGCCCGCCGCCACGCGCCCGGTCGCGCCCACGTCCAGCCTGGATCTGAGGGCCTGAGATGGCTCGCGGAGCGCCGCGTCGGGGACCGCGTTCCGCTGTGGCCATGCGGTACAACCTCACGCGCGACCGCGCGCCCACCGTCGTCGCGAAGGGACAGGGGGTCGTGGCCGACCGCATTCTCGAGCTGGCGCGGCAGAACGGCATTCCGATCCATGAGGATCCCGAGCTGATCGAGGCGCTCGCGCGGCTCGACGTGCAGCAGGAGATCCCCGCCGAGTTGTACCAGGTGATGGCCGAGGTGCTCACCTTCGTGTACCGGGCCAACAAGAAGAAGGCCGCCGCGCTCCCGGGCGG
>CAYHEI010000231.1:768-5504 GCA_964355385.1 uncultured bacterium
ATCCGGCGTGACACTTGCCGGCGCCAACACCCTCACGGATGCACGGACGCTGATCGGCCTCCGGGACGGCCGGCGCAAGGCGGTGGTCGAGGACGACGGCAGCCTCCTGCTCCCGGATGGCCGAGTGAGTTTTCACCTGAACGGCAATCCGCTCGGCGTCGACGGCGCGGTCGCCCAGAAGCTCTGGCACGGCTTCCTGCCGGCCGTGATCAGCACCGATGTGCAGGGGGACGTGGCCGTCGGCCTGCTGGCGTTCACCGCGCGCACTCCGTGGGGGCCGGCGGAGTTCGTGCGCGTCCGCGTGCGGCTCGAGCGCGGCGGCGGGGAACCCGCCTCGTTCACCGCGGAGCTCCGGGGCGAGGGTGTCGCGCCCGGGGACGCCACCCTCGTCGTGCGCGACGGCGACGGGGTGCGCCTCGCTGCCCTCCCCTGCGGCGAGCGCTCCGGTTGGTCCGTCGCCGGGGGGACGGGGGAGGCCCGCCTCACGCTGGATATGGAACTCTCGCCGCGGGAGCCCGTCGAACGTTGGCTCGTGTTTCCGTGGGACGCGTTTCCCACGGACGGCGCCGCGCTCGGGCGCTTGGACGGGGAGGACGCGCTCGAAGGGATGAGCCAGGAATGGGAGAGCCTGCTCACCAAGGGCGTGAAACTCGAGCTGCCGGACGAGGAGGTTCACCACGCCGCGAAGGCGGCGATGGCCCAATTGCATCTGCTTCGCGTCCGTGACGCGGACGGCTGCTGGCCGGCCGCGGGTCCCGAAGCCCGCCCCGGTCTCGATCTCGCGGGCGGCGTCGCGCAGATCGTGGCGCTCGCGCGCACGGGCTACTCGGACGAATCGCGCGAGTCGCTCGAGTACCTGCTCTCCCGCCAGCGGCCGGACGGGCGCTTCGAGTCGTCCGCCGGCGCGTGGGACGGGAACGGCCGCGCGGCCTGGGCGCTCATGGAAGATTTCTGGCTCACGCGGGACCTGGCCTGGCTGCGCCGCGTCGCCCCCGCGCTGCTGCGCAGCTGCCGGTGGATCACGGAGGCGCGGGAGGAGGGCTCCGGTCTGCTGCCGGCCGCGGACCTGGAGATGAACGGCTGGGCGTTGCACGCCTGCCGGCTCGGCCTCGAGGCCGCGTCGTACCTGGGCGAGGACGTCGCGTGGCTGGAGGCGGAGACGGACGAGTTCCGGAATTCGGTGTCGAAGGCCGCCGTGGCCGCGCTCGTCGCGGCGAACGGCAGCGGCGTTTCCGTGGCGGGTGTCCTGCATCCGGCCGACCTCTTCGACCGGGGCGATCCGCGGCTGCGGGAGTACCTCGAGCGCGCCGCCTCCTCCTCCGTCGACGGGCTGCCGCGCCGGCCGCAGGGCGCCGCCGCCGCCGCGCCGGGCGACGCGGCGGATCTGGGCGGGGCCCTCTTGCGCGGCGAACGCAACGACGACGCGTGCGCGCTGCTCGGGGCGCTGCTGAGAAGCGCCTCTTCGACGTTCACGTGGCCGGAGGCGGTGGAATACGCGGCTGGGCGCGTGGCCGACCCGGGCGGCGCCCCGAGCGCCGCCGGAGGGCGCGTGGCCGACCCGGGCGGCGCCCCGAGCGCCGCCGAGGGGAGAGTCCGTGGCGGCCCGATGCCGTCGGGCCGGGCCGCCGCCGGTTTCCTGCTCCTCCTGCGCGGATTGCTCGCGCGCGAGGATGCTTCCACGTTGCATCTCTTCCCCGGCGTCCCGCGGCCGTGGACGGGTTCCGGGCAGCGCATCGACTTCAAGCGCCTGCCCACCTCGTTCGGGCCGCTCGAGGCCTCCCTCGCGACCGAGGGGGGCGAAACGCTCGTCGGAATCGTCCTGCACGCCGGCCGGGAGCCCGAGCGGATCGTCGTCCATCTCCGGTTCCCCGAGCCGCGCGTCGTGACGAAATGCGCCCTGCACGGCATTTGTTCCGACGAACGGATCGACGGCGACCGTTTGTTCATCGAGCAGCCGCGCGGGGTCCTGTTCGTCACGCTCACGCACGAGCGGGCGGCGGTGGGGGCGCCGTCATGACGCGCACGGCGCGCTTCTTCCCGCGGACGGCCGGGCGCTTGCGCTGCGAGGCAATCCCGCTGGCGGCCCTCGCGCGGCGCTACGGCACCCCCTGCTACGTCCTCAGCGCGGGATCCATTCGCGCGGCGGCGCGGGCGGTCCGGGAAGGGTTCCGGAGCCTCGACCCGCTGTCGTGTTACGCCGTCAAGGCGAACGACGCGCCGGGCGTGCTGCGCCTCCTCGCGCACGAGGGGTTCGGCGCCGAGGTGGTCTCGGGGGGGGAACTCGCGCTGGCCCGGGCGGCGGGGATTCCGGGGCGGCGGATCGTGTTCTCGGGGGTGGGGAAGACCGCGTCCGAGATCGCGGCGGCCTTGCGTGCGGGCATCCTCCTCTTCAACGTCGAGTCGCTGCCGGAACTCCGCTCGATCGCCACGATCGCCCGGCGGATGGGACGGCGGGCGCCGGTCGCGCTCCGGATTAATCCCAATGTCGACGCCCATACGCACCGGTACATCACGACCGGCACCAGCGAGCTGAAGTTCGGCATCGACTGGACGAGGGGCGAGGCTGCATTCGCGGAGGCTGCGCGGTTGCCCGGCATCGACCTGGCGGGCATCCACTCGCACATCGGCTCACAACTCACCGCGCGGGGGCCTTTTGTCGCCGCAGCGCGGCGCATCAACGCCCTCCTCGACCGACTCGCGCGGCGGGGGATCGTGCCGCGATACCGGAACCTGGGCGGCGGGTTAGGCATCTCGTACCGGCCAGACGTTCCAGCGCTCGACGCGGCCGTGCTCGCGCGGGCGCTTGCGCCGTTGCTGCGGGGGCGGCCCCAACGCCTGATCCTCGAACCGGGCCGGTTCCTCGTCGGCGAGGCGGGCGTGCTGCTCGCGCGCATCGAGTACGTGAAACGTGGCCTCCGCAAGACGTTCGTGATCACGGACGCGGGGATGGACAACCTCATCCGGCCCAGCCTGTACGAGGCGCACCACGAGATCGCGGCGGTCGTGCGGCGACCTGGGGCGGCGAGAGCCGTGGATGTGGTCGGACCGGTGTGCGAATCGGCCGACTTCCTGGGGCTCGGACGGCGACTGCCGCCGCTGCGGGCGGGGGATGTCTTGGCCGTGTTCGGCGCGGGAGCCTACGGCCAGGTCATGGCGTCGAACTACAACGCGCGGCGGCGCGCGCCCGAAGTGCTCGTGGACGGCCGGACGGTGCACCTGCTCCGCCGGCGGGAAACCTATGCGGACATGCGAAGGAGGGACGCCTAGATGAAGCGAGTCGTGCAACTGGTGGCGAACGGGGATCTGCGGCTGAGCGCGAACCGGGTCTGCTGGCCCGCGCAGCGCGCCATGGAGGCGGAGTTGTCCGCGGCGGCCCGCGCGTGCGGACGGCGGATCGTCCGTGCCCACGCGTACAAGCCGCGGGAGGGGCACGGCTTCATCGGGTCCCAGCGGGAAGGACTCGAGGTGTTCCGCCGGGTGGACCCGGACGCTCCGCTCATCGTGGCCGAGGCGGTGTGGCAGTACACGCATCACCTCTTGCCGGGGCTCGTCGCCCACCGGGGGCCGTTGCTCACGGTGGCGAACTGGTCGGGGCAGTGGCCCGGGCTGGTGGGGATGCTCAACCTCAACGGCTCGCTGACCAAGGCCGGCGTGCGCTACGCGACGCTCTGGACTGAGGACTTCGGCGCCCCCGCTTTCCGGAGCCGGCTCGCGGAGTGGTTCCGGACGGGCCGGGTCGCGCACGACACGAGCCACGTCACGCCGCTGCGGCGCGTCCGGCTCCCCGGTGCGGCGCGCCGGCTGGGGGAGGCGCTCGCCGCACGGCTCCGGCGGGAGCGCGCGATCATGGGCGTGTTCGACGAGGGCTGCATGGGGATGTACAACGCAATCATCCCCGACGAGTTGCTGATGCGGACGGGCGTCTTCAAGGAGCGCCTCAGCCAGTCCGCGCTCTACCATGCGGCGACCCGCGTTCCCGAGCGCGAGGCTCGCGTCGCCTACCGGTGGCTCGTGCGCCGCGGCATGCGGTTCCGGTTCGGCCCGCGCGAGGAGACGGACCTCACCCTTCGGCAGGTGCTCTGGCAGCTGCGCACGTACATCGCCGCGCTCCGGATCGCGGACGAGTACGGCTGCGCCACCATCGGCATCCAGTACCAGCAGGGGCTCAAGGACCTGCTGCCCGCGTCCGATCTGGTGGAGGGATTGCTGAACGATTCCGTGCGGCCTCCCGTGCGCAGCGCGGACGGCCGGCGCGTCCTCTATCGCGGCGAGCCGCTTCCGCACTTCAACGAGGTGGACGAGTGCGCCGGCCTGGACGGGCTCATGACCCACCGCGTGCACCGGGCGCTGCGCCAGCCGCCGGAGAATACCTTGCACGACCTGCGCTGGGGCGACTGGGACCGTTCCGGCACGACGGCGGACTACGTCTGGGTGTTCGAGATCAGCGGCGCGGTGCCGCCCTCGCACTTCGCGCGCGGCCTGCGCGACGCCGTGGGCGAGCGCCAGCCGCCGATGTACTTCCGTCTCGGGGGTTCGACCATCAAGGGCGTGTCCAAGCCCGGCGAGATCGTGTGGAGCCGGATCTTCGTGGAGGGCGGGCGGCTCAAGATGGATCTTGGGCGGGCGAAGGTCGTGGCGCTCCCGCTCGCGGAGACCGAGCGCCGCTGGCGCTCCACCACGCCGCAATGGCCCATCATGCATGCCGTCACCTACGGCGTGACCCGGGACCAGATGAT
>CAYHEI010000232.1:0-5488 GCA_964355385.1 uncultured bacterium
CGCCGAGGGGCCGCTGGACATGCGGATGGGCCCCGATGCCCCGCGGACCGCCGCCGACCTGCTCGCTCGGTTGCGCGAGGACGAGCTGGCCGCGGTGATCGGGACGTACGGCGAAGAGCCGGGCGGCCGGCGCATCGCGCGCCGCATCGGGGCGGAGCTGCGGGCGGGCACGCTTCGCACGACGACGGATCTCGCGCGCGTGGCGGCCGCGACGGTGCGGGGGAACCGGCGCACGCATCCCGCCACGCGGGTCTTCCAAGCGGTGCGGATCGCGGTGAACGAGGAGCTCGACGCCCTCGCGGAGGTCCTGCCCCGGGCACTCGCCCTGCTGCGGCGGGGTGGGCGGCTCGCCGTGATCGCGTTCCATTCGCTGGAAGACCGGATCGTCAAGCAGTTCCTCGCCCGGGCGGCGCGGGACTGCGTCTGTCCGCCGGACTTTCCGGCCTGCCGGTGCGGGCACGCGCGCGCGGTCGCGCTGTTGACGCGCAAGCCCGTGATCGCGACCGACGCGGAGACCGCGGCGAACCCGTCTTCCCGCAGCGCGAAGCTGCGCGTCGCGGAGCGGCTGTGATCCGGAGGCTCGCGGCCCGGACCGGCTGGTGGGGATTCGTGGTGGGAGGCGTGTCCTGGGGTCTGCTCTGCGTCGGGGTCCGTCACATCGCCCTGCGCGCGGGTCGCGAGATGGAGCGCCTCGTCGCGGAGCGCCAGGAAGCGGTGCAGCGCGTCCAGGTGTTGGAGCGGGAAGCGGCGGTGGCCCGGCGGCTGGATCGCGTGGAGGAGCTCGCCGCGGCGTCGGGACTGAGGAAGCCGTCGCCCCGCCAGCTCGTGATCGCTCAGCCCGAGGCCGCGGCGCCGTCCTGGTTCTCCCGGTGGAAAGGGGGAGCCGGGCCCGTGGTCGCGGCCGTCCTGCCGGCGGACCATCTCAAGATCCGCCCGCGCGAGGACGTCGTCGTCGGCCCGCCCGTGAAGCGGCAGGCGACCGCGGCGCCCGTCCGGAAGGCGCCGGCGCGCGGCCACCCGGGGAAAAAGCGCCGGTGAGGATGACCGTCGCGGCCGCGCCTCGCGGCGCGTCCCGCTTCTCCCGCTGGCGGCGGTCGCTCGCGGTGCTCGCCGCCGCCCGCCCGGCGCGTACGGCCCGCCCCGGCTTCGCGGCGTCGTCGGCGCCCTCGGGCGCGGCGTCGGTCGCGGAGCACGATCTCGGCCGGACCCGGCTTCGGTCGGCGGGGGCCCTGCAGCTGGGCGTCGCGGCACTGGTGCTGCTCCGGCTGTTCACGATCCAGATCATCGCCTACCCGCGCTATTCCCGGCTCGCGCGCCGCCAGCACGTGACCGAGTACAAGCTGCCGGCCTCCCGGGGCGCGATCCTGGACCGCAACGGCCGCGTCCTGGCCGTCAGCCAGGAAGGCGCCGCGATCTACCTCGTCCCGCGATACTTCTTCGACAAGAAGAAAGGAGGCACGTTCGACCAGCTCCGCTCGGTGTGCCGGCTCACCGGGCGGTCCGCGTTCGAGGTGCGCGCGGAGGCCGCGCGCAAGCCCTTCATCTGGCTGAAGCGGCCCGCGTCCCTGGCCGATCTCGCCGCGATCCGCGACCTGTGCGCGCGGGAGCGCATTCAGGGCGTCGGGTGGGAGCCGCTCTGCCTGCGGCATTATCCGCAAGGGGACACCGCGGGGCAGGTGCTGGGGTTCACCAACGACGAGGGCCGCGGATTGGAGGGCGTCGAGTACGGGTACGACCGGTACCTGCATCGCTCGAGCTCGCACATGAACGTCCTGCGCGACAACCGGGGCAACCTCATCTTCACCGGCGGCCATCCGGACGAGGATGCCAGCGCGGCGTCGTCCCTGACGCTCACGATCGACACGACGCTGCAACACGCCGCGGAGCGCGAGCTCGACCAGGGGCTGCGCCGGCAATCCGCCCGCTGGGGATGCGCGATCGTGATGGACCCGACGACGGGCGAGATTCTGGCGCTGGCGAACGCGCCCCGGTTCGCGCCCATGGCGGGAGCGTCCGGACCGGCCGACCGACGAATCAACCGGGCCGTGACCACCGTGTTCGAGCCCGGCTCGGTCTTCAAGCTGGTCACGCTGTCGGCGGCCATGCAGGACCACGAGGTCAAGGAAGACGACGTCATCAACTGCGAGCGCGGCGCGTTCACCCTCGCGGATCGGGTCATCCACGACGTCGAGTCGTTCTCGCGCCTCTCCGTCGCGGAAGTGTTCGCGTATTCGAGCAATATCGGGTTCGCGAAGATCGGACTGAAGCTCGGCCCCGACCGCGTCTTTCGCTGGGCGCGCGACTACGGGTTCGGCGAGTCGACGCGGGTGGGCCTCCCCGGAGAGGAAAAGGGGCTGCTGCGCAAGGCGGAGGACCGGTTCACGTGCGCCGCGCAGTCCTTCGGCCACGGCCTGGGGGTGACCGCGATCCAGCTCGCGGTGGCGTACGCGTCGGTGGCGAACGGCGGCCGCCGGCTCAAGCCCTACATCGTCCGGGAGGTCCGGGATGCCCGCGGGCTGCTCCGGGTCTCGAACCAGACCGAGATGGTGCGGCAGGTGGTCTCGGCCGGCATCGCGCGGCGGCTGACGGAGATGCTGGTCGGCGTCGTCAACTACGGCACGGGCCGGGCCGCCGCCGTGCCCGGCTACAAGATCGCCGGCAAGACCGGCACCGCGCAGGTGAGCACCCCGACCGGGTACATGCCGGCCGGGAACAACATGGTGACGTTCGTGGGGTTCTTTCCCGCGGACGCCCCGCGGTTCCTCGTGCTCGTCACCATGGACCGTCCGCGCGGCGGCACGCAAGCGGGCGGGACGGTCGGGCCGGTGTTCCGGGAGATCGCGCTCGCGGCGATCCGGCAGTTCGGGGTGCCCAACACCGGCGGGGCGCTCGCGTACGACACCAACGAACCGGGGCCGCCTCCGGTTCTGGCTTCCGCGCGCTGAGCGGTGCGCTCGCTCGCGGAGCTGTGCGGGGCGCTGACGGGCGGCCGGGCGCACGGACGGACGGCGGGCGTCGCGGTGCGGTCGGTGACGGCGGATTCCCGGGCGGTGCGGCCGGGGGCCCTCTTCGTGTGTCTCACGGGGGCTCGGCACGACGGACATGCGTTTGTTCCGGAGGCGGTGAGGAACGGCGCGGTTGCGGTCGTTGCCGAGCGCCCTGTGGGGCGCGCGGTGCCGGTGGTCGTCGTCCGGAACGCCCGGCGGGCCTTGGCGGAGCTGGCGGCGGAATTCCACGGCCATCCCTCCCGGTCCCTCGACGTGATCGGGATCACCGGGACGAACGGCAAGACGACCACGGCGTACATGCTGGAGTCGATATTGAAGGAGGCGGGGCGGCGCCCCGCGCTGGTCGGAACGGTCGAGTGCCGGTTCGGCGCCATGCGTTTTCCGCACGTGCACACCACGCCGGACGCGCCGGCGCTGCACGCCCTCTTCGCCGCGGTGCTCCGCCGCGGCGCGGACGCCGTCGCCATGGAAGTCTCCTCCCACGCGCTCGTCCAGGACCGGGTCACCGGGGTCGCCTTCCGCGCGGGGGTGTTCACGAACCTGACGCGCGATCACCTCGACTATCACGGGGGCATGGGCGCGTACTTCCGCGCGAAAGCGCTGCTGTTCGAACGGCTTCCGCCGGGGGCCGTCGGGGGCGCCGCGATTCTCAACGCCGACTCCCCGCGCGCGGCCGCGCTCGCCCGGTGCACGCGCGCCCGCGTGTGGCGGTATGCCGCGGCGCGACCGGCCGCGGACGCGTCACGCATCCGCGGGTGGCGGCGGCTGGAGGGGCCCCGTCTCTGGTCGTCGCATGCCGCCGCGACCGTGTCCGGAACGGCGTTCACGCTGCACGAGGAGGGCGCCGCGGCCCGCGTGCGGCTCCGGCTCCTCGGGGCCTATAACGTGTCCAACGCGCTCGCCGCGGCCGCCGCCGCGCGCAGCCTGGGTGTCTCCCGAGAGGACGTCCGCCGCGGATTGGAGCGCCTCGCCCGGGTGCCGGGCCGGATGGAGCGGGTGCCGCTGCGGGCGCCCTTCGCGGTCGTGGTGGACTACGCGCACACGCCCGATGCGCTGGAACGGGCGCTGGCTTCGGCGCGGCGGCTCGCCCGAAGGAAGGTCATCGTGGTGTTCGGCTGCGGGGGCAACCGGGACCGGGGCAAGCGTCCGCGCATGGGGGCGATCGCGGCGCGCCGCGCCGACGCGTCTTGGGTGACGTCCGACAATCCGCGCGACGAGGCGCCCGACGCGATCATCGCGGACATCCTGGCCGGAATCCATTCCGCGCCCCGGCCCGCGGTCGAGCCGGACCGGCGCCGGGCGATCGCGGGCGCGCTGCGTGCCGCGCGCGCGGGGGATCTCGTGCTCGTCGCGGGAAAGGGGCACGAGCGGACCCAGGTGATCCGGGGCGCGGCGCACCCCTTCGACGACGCCGCGGCCGTGCGCGACGAGTGGGCGCGGACGGTCCGATGACACCCGCGAACGAGACCCTCGCGGGTGTCCCGCCCGCGCCGGCGACGCTGGCCCAGCTCTGCGCCGCCACCGGAGGCGCTCCCGTGCAGGGGAACCTGGCCGGGCCGTTCTCCGGAGCCGCGCTGGACACCCGGGCCCTCGCCCCCGGGGCCGTCTTCTTCGCGCTGCGCGGCACGCGCACGGACGGACATCGCTTCTTGGCCGCGGCGCGTCGCGCCGGCGCGGCGGGAGCGGTGGTGGAGCGGCGGGCGCCTTGCCCGCCCGGATTCCCGGTCTTCCGGGTGCGTTCGACGGCCGCCGCGCTGGCGCAGGGCGCCGCGTGGTACCGGCGCCGTCACGCGCTTCCCGTGGTCGCGGTGACGGGGAGCAACGGGAAGTCGACCACGAAGGAGCTGCTCGCGCGCGTGCTCCGGGACGCCGTGGGCCGGGTCGCGGCGACGCCGGGCAACCTGAATAACCGGTTGGGGCTTTCTCTTTCGCTGTTCCAACTGAAACCGCAGACCCGGATCGGAGTGTTCGAGCTGGCGATGAACCGGCCCGGGGAAATCCGCCGCCTCGCGCGGATGGCCCTGCCGGGGATCGGCGTCATCCTGAACGCCGGCCGGGCGCATCTCCGGGCGTTCCGCGGTGTCGCGGGCGTCGCCCGGGCGAAGGCGGAGCTGCTGGAGGCGCTGCCGGCCGGCGGGTGGGCGGTGCTCAACGCCGACGACCGGGCCGTCTGGCGCCTGCGCGGTCTCGCGGCGGCGCGCGTCCTCGGATTCGGGGCGGCGCGCGGAGACGTGCGGGCCGAGGACGTTCGCGTCGATCGCGCCGGTCGCGCGCGCTTCCGGCTCCGGACCCCCTCGGGCGGCGCGCGCGTCCGCCTCTCGTTGCCGGGCGCGCATCATGCGCTGAACGCGGCGGCGGCGGCCGGTGCCGCCTGGACCCTCGGCGTGTCGCCCGCCGCGATCGCGTCCGCCTTGGAAGCGTGCCGGCCGGCGCTGCATCTGCGCCTGGAACCCGGCCCCGCCCAGGTCCACCCGCGCCTG
>CAYHEI010000233.1:0-5469 GCA_964355385.1 uncultured bacterium
CGCCGTCCCGCGCGCGGCGGGCGCGCCCCCCCCGCGGCGGGGCTTGCGGTTGCGCCGCGGGCGCGGGGGCGGGCGCGGGGGCGCGCTCGGGAGCCCACACCGCCTTCTCGCCCTCGCCCTGGAGGATGTAGGCGCGCTTGGTTCCCGGGGCGACCGCGATCGTGGTCTCGCCCCCGGCGTCGTTCACGACGTAGGCGTTGCTGTCGGCGGGCGCCGCGACCATGCGGGGCGCGCACCCCGCGAGGGAGAGGAACGCGGCGAGCGCGGGCCCGCCGCGCCGGATCAGGTGGATGCGGGGGCCTCCCGGGCCTGGCGGGAGAGCCGGTCCACGAGCTCGCGGTCGAGCCCCGTCGCGGGCTTGATGACGATGGACTGCTTCTGGCCGGTCTCCTTGTCCTTGGCGGACACGCGGAGAATCCCGTCCGCGTTGATCTCGAACGTGACCTCGATCCGGGGTTTGCCCGCGTCCGCGGGTTGGATGCCCACGAGGTCGAACTCGCCCAGCGGATGGTTCGCGGACGCCTTGGGCTGCTCGCCCTGGAACACCTGGATGCGGACGAACTGCTGCTTGTCCTCCGTGGTGGTGAAGACCTCGCTCTTGCGGATGGGGATCGTGGTGTTCTTCTCCACGATGACCTTGTACCCGTCGCCCGCGGTGCGCAGGCCGAGCGACAGCGGGGTCACGTCGAGCAGCAGGACCTCCGCGATTTCCCCGCCCATGATCGAGCCCTGGAGCGCGGCGCCCGCCGCGACGGCCTCGTCGGGGTTGACGCGCGCGTACGGGTCCCGGCCGAAGATCTCCTTCACCTTCGCGACGACCCGAGGCATCCGCGTCATGCCGCCCACGAGGACGACGGCGTCGATGTCCTTCACGGTGCACTTGGCGAACTCAATCGCCTTCCGGCAGGGGTCCTCGGTCTTGTCCACCAGCTCCTTCGTCATGGCCTCGAACAGCTCCCGCGTCAGGCCGAGCTCGAGGGACCTGTCGGTGTGGATGAACGGCAGGGTGATGCGCGACTCCTGCGCGGAGGAGAGCTCGATCTTCGCGTTCTCGGCGGCCTCCTTGAGCCGCTGCATGGCCTTCGGGTCCGCGCGCAGGTCCACGCCTTCCTTCTTCTTGAACTCCTCCAGCATCCACGCGACGATCTTCATGTCGAAGTCGTCCCCGCCGAGGTAGGTGTTGCCGCTGGTGGCCTTGACCTCGAAGATGCCGCGCGCCAGTTCCAGGACCGAGACGTCGAAGGTCCCGCCGCCCAGGTCGTAGACCGCGATGCGCATGCTCTGCTTGCCGCCCAGCCCGCTCGCGAGCGAGGCCGCGGTCGGCTCGTTGATGATCCGGATCACGTTGAGCCCCGCGATGGCCCCGGCGTCCTTGGTGGCCTGGCGCTGGGAGTCGTTGAAGTACGCGGGCACGGTGATGATGGCGTCCTTGACCGCCGTCCCGAGGTAGTGCTCCGCGTCGCTCTTGAGTTTCTTGAGGATCAGGGCCGAGACCTCCGGCGGCGAAAGCAGGCGGTCCTTGATCTTGACCCGCGCGTCGCCGTTCCCCGCGTCGGGCGCCATCCCGTAGGGGAGGAGGTAGCGCAGGGACTCGATCTCCGGCTCGTCGAACTTGCGTCCCATCAACCGCTTGACGGAGAAGATCGTCTCCCCGGGGTTCACGATCGCCTGCCGTTTCGCGGGCAGCCCCACGAGCGTCTCGCCGTTGTCCTTGAAGGCGACGACGGACGGCGTGGTGCGGCCGCCCTCCCGGTTGGCGATCACGGTGGTGTTGGAGCCTTCCGCGATGGCCATGCAGGAGTTCGTGGTGCCGAGATCGATGCCGAGTGTCTTGGACATTGCTGGTCTACGTTCGCTCCCCTGTGGTCACCTATGGTATCGCAGGAGTGACCCGGCGTGCGCGGCCCGAAACTATTGATTTTTCCGGCCTGCGGACGGATGCTGAATCCCATGCCGGTGGTGCATCTCACGGCGCGGGGCGCGGAACGGCTGAAGGCCGGGCACCCGTGGGTCTACGACGGCGACGTGGCGCGGGTGGTCGGGGAGCCCGGGGCGGGCGCGTTGGTCCGAGTGGCCGGGGAGCAGGGGGCCGCGCTCGGCGTGGGGCAGTACAGCCCCGCGAGCCGGGTGCGCGTGCGTGTGTTCGCCGTGGGCGCCGAGGGGCTGCCGGAGGACGCGGCCGGGGTCGCGGCGCTCGTGCGCCGCCGGCTCGAGCGCGCGGTCGCGCTGCGCCGGGCGCTCGGCTACGAGGAGGCCGCGCGGCTGGTCTTCGGGGAGTCGGACGGACTGCCCGGCCTCGTCGTGGACCGGTTCGGCGCGGTCCTGGTCGTGCAGCTGCTCTCCGCGGGCATGGAGGCGCTGCGCGCGGAGGTCGTCGCGGCGCTGCGCGAGCTCCTCGCGCCCGCGGCGATCGTCGAGCGGAGCGACACGGGCGGGCGCGAGCGCGAAGGGCTGGCGCCCGCCCGGGGCCTGCTCGCGGGCGCGCTGCCGGAGGACGGCGAGGCGCCCTTTCGCGCGGGCGGGCTCGCGCTCGCGGCGGACGTGCTGGGGGGCCAGAAGACCGGGTTCTACCTCGACCAGCGGGACAGCTGGCTCGCGCTGCGCCCCTTCGGCGCGGGCCGGCGCATCCTCGACGCGTGCTGTTACACGGGCGCGTTCGGCCTGTCGCTCCTGCTCGGGGGCGGCGCGTCCCTGCTCGGGGTGGATTCGTCGAAGCGCGCCGTCGCGCGCGCCGCGGTTCTCGCGGAGCGCAACGGTCTCGCGGCCAAGGCGCGGTTCGAGGCGGCTGACGCGGGGGAGCGCCTCGCGGCGCTCGCGCGGGCGGGGGAGCGGTTCGACTTCGTGATCCTGGACCCCTCCGCGTTCGCGCGCGCGCGCGCGCACCGGGGCCTCGCGGAGAAGGCCTACGCCGCGCTCAACGAGGCCGCGCTCGCCGTTGTCGCGCCGGACGGACTCTTGTTCACGTGCTCGTGCACGCCGTGGGTCGGCGCGGAGGAGCTGGGCCGCGCCGTCGCGGGCGCAGCGCGGCGGCAGGGGCGGGGCGCCGTCCTGCTCGAGACGCGCGGGCAGTCGCGCGATCATCCCGTTCATCCGCTGATGCCGGAGACCCGCTACCTGACCGGGGAGCTGTGGCATGTCGCCTGACGCCGCGCTCCGGCCCGCGCTGGACTTCCGCCTGCTGGGCGTCACGGACCGCGCCCAGGTGCGCGAGGGGGGGCTCGACGACCGGCTCGCGGTCCTGTGCTGGCACGGGCTGCGCGGGATCCAGCTGCGGGAGAAGGACCTGGGCGAGGACGCGCTCTACGAACTGGCGATGCTCTGCCGGCCGATCTTCAACCGGCATCATCTCCAGTGGTTCGTGAACGGCTCCGTCGCGGTGGCGAAGCGCGCGGAGAGCACGGGCGTCCATCTCCCGGAGGCCGCGGACGCGGCCTAGGCGCGCGCGACGCTCGGCCCCGGGTTCCTGATCGGCCAGTCGGCGCACGGGCTCGACGCCGCGGGGCGGGCCGAGCGCCAAGGCGCGGACCTGCTCGTGTTCGGGCCGGTGTACGCGACGCCGTCGAAGGCCGCGTTCGGTCCGCCCCGCGGGCTCGAGGAGCTGCGCGCGGTGTGCGCGGCGGTGCGCCTTCCGGTGTTCGCGATCGGCGGGATGACGCCGGAGCGCGCGGAGGACTGCCGCCGGGCGGGCGCGCGCGGCGCCGCGGTGGTCTCGAGCTTGATGGCCACGGAGACGCCCGAGGAAACGCTCAGCAGGTACGCGCACGCGCTGGGAGGCTTCTGAGATGAAACGGGGATGGCGGAACGCGGGCGCGTGGGCGCTCGGGGCCGCGAGCCTCGCGCTCGCGGGCTGGCTGCTGTGGTACGGCTTCGGGGCGCGCCTCCGGCAGGAGCCGCTCTCCACGCCCGCGCTGCCGGCGGCTTCCGCCATCCCCGCGGCGGCGCCGGGTTCGATCAACGTGCGCGTGCAGGTCCGCGTGCTGAATGACGTGGGCGGGGACGAACCCGTCGGCATGGCGCTGCCGCGCCGGGTCGCGCTCCGGCTCGAGGGGAAGGGCGGCCAGGGTTACGAGGCCCAGTTCGACCGGGTGGGGCTGTGGGTCATGGAGACGCCGCCGGGCGAGTTCACGGTGCCCAAGGCGCAGACGCAGCTGGGGGAGTGGCGCTGGACGCTGACCGGCGCCGGCGTGTCGGGCGATCCCGTCTCGGGGTACCGCGTGCGCGTCGCCGCGGCCGCGGCCCCCACGATCGTCGTGATCCTGAGATGACGAGCACGAGCCGAGCGAGGAGCGAGGCTCGCGGCGGCCATGGCTGTGCCATGGCTGCCGGCCTTGAGCCGCATCGCCGAGCCGAACTTCAATAATGTTGCGGTCGCTGCACCTCCGCAACCTCGCGATCATCCGGGACGTCACGCTCGAGTTCGCGCCCGGCTTCACGGTCCTGACCGGCGAGACCGGCGCGGGGAAGTCCATCCTCGTGGACGGGCTCAACCTGGCGCTGGGCGAGCGCGCGGACAAGGCGCTGGTCCGCGCGGGGTGCGAGGAGGCGTCCGTGGAGGCGCTGTTCGACCCCGGGGGCGCCGGGCCGCTGCTCGCGGAGCTCGGGCTCGAGGCGGACGCCGACGGGCTGCTGCTGAAGCGGGTCGTGACGAACGCGGGCAAAAGCCGTTGCGCCGTGAACGGCGCGCTGGCGCCGCTCGCGGCCCTGAAGCGCCTCGGCGACCGGCTCGTGGACCTGCACGGCCAGCACGAACACCAGCTTCTGCTCGACCCGCGCCATCACGCGGAGTTCCTCGACGCCTTCGGCGGGCTGCTCCCGCTGCGCGAGGAGGTCCGGGAGACCTACCACGGCTGGCGGGCGGCCCGCGCGGAACTCGAGCGGCTCCGGGCCGCGGACGCCGAGCGCGCGTCGCGGCTGGACCTCCTCGCGTACCAGGTGAACGAGCTGGAGGCCGCCCGGCTCGCGCCCGGCGAGGAGGAGGCGCTCGCCGTGGAGCGGCTGCGGCTCGCGAACTCGGCCAAGCTGGGGGCGGCGCTCGCGACCGCGCACGACGCCCTGCTCGGCGACGGCGGGGCGCGCGAGGTCCTCGGGGCCGCGGCGGCCGCGCTGCGCGCGGCGGCCGAGTTCGACCGCGCGGGGGCCGGGGCGGAGCTGGAGGCGCTGCGGCGGCTGCTTGAAGAGACCGCGGAGGCGGGGGGCCGGCTGCGGGCGCTCGGGGAGCGGGCCGAGGCCGACCCGGCGCGGCTGGAGGCGGTCGAGGAGCGGCTCGACCTCATCGCCAAGCTCGCGCGCAAGCACGGCGGCAGCACGGCGGCCGCGCTCGAGCGGCTCGCCGCGGCGCGCGCCGAGCTGGCCGCGCTGGGCTCGTCGCGGGAGCGCATCGGCGAGCTGGACCGCGAAGCGGGCGCGCTGCAGGCGGCGCTCGCGGAGCGGGCGAGCCGCCTCGCGGCCGGCCGCCCCACGGCGGCGAAA
>CAYHEI010000234.1:0-5463 GCA_964355385.1 uncultured bacterium
CGAGAAATATAAATTGTGAGCGAGATAGTATTGAAGGTGACGATCAGCGAGATGCGCCGAGCCTTGGGTCAGGATGTTGTCGAGGTCCAGGATCGGCGTGCTCAAGCCGAGGCCCGGCGCATGGCGGAGCGTCCCCAGGGGGGAGCACCAGAGGTAGAGGACGCGGCGGATGATCGCGTCGGCGCCACGCACACCTGGACCGCGCGCAAGCTCATGCCGCGCGCGGAGTTGGCCGCGCTCCTCGCGGACCCCGCCGTCGAGGTCCACGCGCTCGAGGTGGACGGCGCGCTCGCGGGCTGGGTGGAGTTCGACCGCCGTCGGCCGGGCGAGGTCGAGCTCGCCTACTTCGGCCTGATCCCTTCATTTCACGGTCGGGGGCTCGGCCGTTTCCTGCTGGATTGGGGAATCCGCTACGCGTGGCGCGAACTCAAGCCGTCGGGGCTGTGGCTCCACACCTGCGACCTCGACTCCCCCGCCGCGCTGAAGCTTTATTTTTCAACTGGTTTCAAGAAGTTCAAGCAACAAGAGGAAACCGTCGACCTGCCCTGACGAAGGGGTCACCCCACCTTGCTCTGAAAGTTCACCCGCTTGTGGGAGCCGTCGCAGAACGGCTTCTTGGCGGAGGCGCCGCAGCGGCAGAGCCAGGCCTCGCCCCCCTCATGCGCGATCTCGACCCCCGCGGGGGTGTTGATCTTGAAGTTGCCCTTCACGTGAAGGGATCCGTTGTCTTTGGGGATGATGATCACTTCATCAGCCATGTGCTGCCTCCTGGCTACGGTTTGACGGTTCGGAATTCGGCCCATGCGGGCTCGTGCTCGAAGATCCACTCGTAGTAGTCGCGCGCTTGGAGCGCCGACGCGGCCTCCTCGTCGGCCACGACGATGCAGTGCGGATGCAGCTGGATCGCCGTCGCCGACATCATCGAGGTGATCGGCCCTTCGACCGCCTTGGCCAGCACCGAGGCCTTGCTGTCGCCCGTGACGAGCATCAGCAGGCGCTTGGCGTCCAGGATGGTCCCCACGCCCATCGTGAGGGCCCGATGCGGCATCTTGTCCGCGCCGCCGAAGTAGGCGGCGTTCTGCTCGATCGTCGCGGGCGTGAGGCTCTTGTCGCGCGTGCGCGAGTAGAGCGCGGAGAGCGGCTCGTTGAAGCCGATGTGCCCCACCTTGCCGAGGCCGAGCAGTTGCAGGTCGATCCCGCCGGTGTGGCGGATCAGGTCCTCGTAGCGCTGGCACTCGGCCGCGAGGTCCGGCGCCATGCCGTCGAGCAGGTGCGTGTTCCGCCGGTCGATGTTGACGTGGCGGAACAGGTGATGGGTCATGTAGGCGTGGTAGGAGCGGGGGTCCTCCGCGGTGAGGCCCACGTATTCGTCCAGGTTGAACGTGCGCACCAGGGAGAAGTCCAGCTTCTCCGTCCGGCGCAGCTTCACGAGATCCGCGTAGAGCCGCTCCATCGTGCCCCCGGTCGCCAGCCCCAACACGAGGTCGGGATTGCTCCGGATGGCCTTGGCCACGAGGCGCGCGGCGATGCCGATCGCCTCCTCACGCTGCGGCCGCACGATGACTTGCATGACCCTACCAGGATACGCCAGAAACGGCGGATGCCCTACAATGGCGGCATGAACACACCCGACGCCGTTGCCACGATGGCCGCGCTCCCTCACCTGCCCGACGAGCATCTGAACTACCTGGCCGTGCTCGTGTGCGGCGTCCTCAGTTTCGTCCTGGGCGGAGCCTGGTACTCCCCCCTGCTCTTCGCAAAGCTCTGGATGCGGACCGCGAAGCTCGACCCGCAGCGGATGAACATGAAGGGCGTCGGGATGATGTACGCCACGGCGGCCGTCACCGCCCTGCTGGTGCCGCTCGCGCTGGCGTACCTCCTCATGCTGGCCCGCGCGAGCACGCCGGTCGAGGCCCTGCGCATCGCCTGGACCGCGTGGCTCGGCTTCACGGTCGCAGCCACCGCCGCGGACTACGCTTTCCTGCGCCGGGGTGTCGCCCTCTTCGCCATCAACAACGGCCTCCACTTCTGCACGTTCAGCCTGAGCGCGATCGTCCTCACGATCTGGCGCTGAGCCGCATCGGCCCGCCGCCGAGCAGCAGGAGCGCGGGGCGCGTTAGGTTGAGCCCAGCGACTCGGCCTGGTGGAACGAACGCACCGAGGGCATGCGGACTACCCCGCGCCTAGCGGGCCCCCTTGATCAGCTGGCGCACCACGGTGCTGACAGCTTTGTCCATGTCGCTCGACCGGGCCACCCGGGCCTTCTCCGCCAGCAGGCTCCTCCCCGTCTCGATGTCGATCATCCGGACGTTCAGCACGTACTCGTCGAGCAGCTTGCCGAAGCTGCCCACGACCATGCGTTGCACGTTCAGGAGCTTACCCACTTTCACCGCGCACTCCACGCTCGTGCACCCCGTCTGCTGGAAGGCCTGCTCCGCAAGGATCTTCTCCATGTTGGACTTTTCGATGACGTTGAAGACATCGGCCTGGATCAACTCGCCGCGGATCATGTCGCTGATCACGGCGGAGTCGCCCGATGAGACGTTGAGGGAGGAGAGGTCCATCACCGCGACGTTCAGCCGCCTGGACTCGGGGAGCTTGACTGCAGCAGCCTCGGCCGCCGACCGCGCGGGACGTCCTGACTCGGCCGACGATTCCGTGGAGGCCCCGCCACGAGTGGGACCGGTCTCCCAACCCAGCCCCACGAGGTGCGAGAGACCCAGACCGCCGCCAAAGGGCACCGAGGCCGCATAGTCCAGTGCGAGCCCCTGATAGCGCACGGTGAACCCCGCGGTCACGACGAAACCCCGGGATCCGGCTGGCAGCGTGACACCGCCTCGGAGGTCCAAGAGGCGATGGACGGATGTTTCCAGGCCCGCGCCCAGCGTGACGGACTGATCCGATGCCAGGCCGGATCCGGCGCTCAGCGGCATCGAGCCTTCCGCGCCCAGGTCTCCGCCATCCCATAGGTTGACCGACCCGCCGGCGGCGACCGCACCGGGGATACCGACGCCGCCTCCCAGCCGTCGCAACGCCAGACCGGCGTTCCAACGCTCGACACGGACCATGGCGCCGAGATCGAACAGGATGCGCCGAGCCTCGGCGAGCTGCACGATCCCGAAGGATTCGGAGGCGTAGCGGAGCCCGCCTCCCAGCGCGATCTTGCCGAACTGGATCGCCCCCGCCACGCCCCCCCCGAACCCGCTGGGTACGACTGCGGGCCCGATCGGCACGCCGTCCAGATCCAGGTCCTGGAACCCCTGCATCGAGTACCCCAACCCGTGCGCCCCGAAGGCGTAGGCTCTCCCGTCCGTCTCCGGCCCAGCCCATGCCACGCCCGCAGCCATGAGGTTCTGCGCGCCACCCGCCACCACTTGGTCCGCGATGCCCACCTCAACGGCGCGCGTTTGCGCCGCGAGGGCGGCGGGATTCGCGAATCCGCGAAATACCCCGGCGGCAGCGTAAGGACCGCCCGCGGCCTGCTGGCGGGCACCCAACGGCACGTTGGTGAACTCGAGACCGCCGGCCGTCTCGTCAGCATGAGCCATCAGCGGGCCAAGCACGAACAGCGCACTCACAAAGGCCGGACGGAACGGTCCGCGGATCATTTCGCGTCCGCGCCCGTGGTCGCGATGACCAACGGCTTCCGGAAGCTGACCGCGCCGGTCGCGACGACCCAATACACTCCGGCGGGCAGGGGCTTACCGCCCAGGCGGCCGTCGAATGGCACGACCGCGTTGGCGTCAAGGTCAAGCGTCACCGCCTCGCCGATCTGCATGAGCGGCCTTCCGAATTGGCTGTAGAGCCAGAGCGTTACCGTCCCTCCGGGTTCCTTCCCCCGAACCACGATCGAGGCATTGGTCGCGCCCGCGATGCTGACAACGCTGCGCCGGATCTGGATCGTCCCGGCATCCGGACGGTTCCGCAGCGGATCCGCGCTGTCATACACCACCATCGGCCCCGAACGTAACGCGATCATCGACCCCGAGGCCGGAAGACCCCGAGCGTCCACCGCTTCGAAGGCGTAGTCATAGTCTTCGTACAAGCCCTTCAGCTGTAGAGTGACTGGCACGGAATACACCGCCCCTGCCGCCGGCGTACCCGACTCGATGGCCATCACGAACGGGCTCCCCCGAACGGGAGTTCCGGACCGGTCCACGCGCACGCGAGGATATCCGGTCGCCGGAGCGTCACCCTCGGCGTCGGTATACTTCACCTTGTAGGTAAACTTCCACGACCCCGAATCGGGATCCACACCATCGGATTCGTACCCCACCCCCCCAGCGGCGGCCAGTTGCGGAGCCGTGTTGGTGGCGGGCGGCGCGGACGTCGTTGTAGTCGAGAATTCCGTTCCGGGTCCGGTGTCGGCGATGTAGAAGTCTCCTCCCGATCCCGTGTGGACGACGCCGCGCGGGTAGGACAGGCGGGCGGAGGTCGCGGTACCGCCGTCACCGCTTGACCCCATCACGCCATTGCCCGCCACGGTGGTAATGAGATTGCCGGACGAGCTCAACACAATCCTCCGGATCGCGTGATTGCCAGCGTCCGCGACGTAGATCAAGTCGGGATTCTCCATCGTCAGCTGGTACGGATTATTCAATTGCGCGTTCAGCGGATCGCCCCCGTCACCGGTGTACCCCGCAATTCCCGTCCCCGCAACCCGCGTGATCACGCCGCCAGGGCTCACCATGCGCACCACATGATTGCCGGTGTCGGCTATGAGTATCCCGGCGCCCGATCCCAGCGCCAACACTCCCCGGGGAGCGTTCAACCGCGCCGTCGTCGCGAGCCCTCCGTCACCACTGAACCCGGAAACATTGTTCCCGGCCACGGTGGTAATGATGTTGCCGGTTGAAGCAAACGACACCCTCCGAATCACGTGGTTGCCAGCCTCCGCGACGAACAGGATAGGCCAGACCACGTCAATCTGGTAGGGATTGTTCAGACGCGCCGCAAGGGGATTGCCGCCATCCCCGGTATACCCAGGCGTTTCATCGCCCGCGACTCGGGCGATGTTCCCGAACTCCACTTTACGAACCGTATGCTCCGCCCTGACCAGCCTGGCGGCCAGCGCGAAGACGACCGCACAGCCCGCCACGATCCAGCGGGCCCGGCGCCGCGTCATCGCGGCCCCCCGGAGCTTCCCAGCGACCGCACGCGCGCGAGGGCGTCGGGTTCGGAGGGATCCAGACGAAGTGCCTCCCGATAATGTCGAAGCGCCCGCCGCAGGATCGCGTCAGCCGCGCTTGCAACTGGACCAGGACCACGCCGCAGCAACAGGAGGTCGCCCATCAGCACGTGGGCGGCCGCATGACCGGGATGCCGCTCGAGATCGGCTCCCAAGATCGCGAGTGCCGGTTCAAGTAGTCCGCGCCGGCTGGCGATGACCGCGAGATTGTAGAGCACCTCGCGTTCCCCGAGGTTTGCCGTCCCGAGATCCGGAATGCGCCCCCGCCCGAGATC
>CAYHEI010000235.1:0-2411 GCA_964355385.1 uncultured bacterium
CTTCCCCTCACCCTGGTTTCCCTCACACCCTCTCCCCCTTTGGGGGAGAGGGTCGGGGTGAGGAGCGTCCCGGCGGCAACGATGTTCGCCACCCGCCGGCGCAGCGGATCGGCATTGCCCTTTCCGTCGGGATGCACGCGGTTGGTGAGCAAGACGACGACGGTCCGGGAACCCGGATCGGCCCAGACGCTCGTCCCGGTGAACCCGGTGTGGCCGAATCCCCCAGCCGGAAAGAGGTCGCCGCGGGGTCCGAAGTTGTCCGGGTCCGAGTCCCAGCCGATCATCCGCGGCCGCAGCCCGGCGGGCGACTGCACGGACGTCATGACGGCCGCCGCGCGCTGAGAGAGGAGCCGCCGTCGCCCGCGCCGACCGCCGTCGAGGAGCAGCTGGGCGACGCTCCAGACATCCCGCGCGTTGCCGAAGAGCCCGGCGTGTCCCGCCACGCCGCCGAGATCCCGCGCCCGCGGATCGTGCACCGCGCCCCGGAGCATTCCGTTCGGGCCGGTCTCGGTCGAGGCACAACGGGACCATTTCGCGCGCGGCGGCCGGAACCCGAAATCCCGCAGGTCCAGCGGGCGGGCGATCCGTGCCGCGACCCACCGGTCCAGCGGCATCCCCGCCGCCGCTTCCACGACGAGCCCCAGCGTGATGTAGTTGAGGTCGGCGTAGAGATACGCGGTCCCGGACGGCGCGAACAGCTCTTTCCCCCAGAGCAGGTCGTTGACGGTCGCCAGCGTGACCATCGGATGCGCGGGATCGTACAGCCCCCGGTCGTCGAGGCCTCCGGTGTGGGTCGCGAGGTCTCGGATCGTCACCGTTTCCTTGCGCCCGCCCGTGAACCGGGGCAGCCACGCCGCGATCCGGTCGCGCAGGCTCAGGACCCCCGCGTCCGCGAGCTGCATCAGCGCGAGCGCGGTGGCGCACGGCTTCGTGAGCGAGGCCAGGTCGAAGATCGTGTCTCGCCGCATCGGAACCCGCGTCGGCCGCACCTGCGCGTGGCCGTACGCTTCGTGCTGGACGATCCGGCCCCGGTGCGCGACGAGCAGCACCGCGCCCGGGACCTGTCCCGCGGCGATGGCGGCCGCGACCGCGGCCCGGAGCTGTTCCTTCAGAGCGGGCTCCAGAACGATTCTTCCTCGCTGCCGAGGCGGAAGATCGCGATGCCCGCCACCCCCGCCTCGCGGACCGCCTTGAGCTTCTGCGGCAGGCACGCGGCGCTCTCGTACCAGACCTCGCGCGCGCGCTCCCCCTCGCGGTACCGGAAGAACGGCGAGTTGGACACGGGGTCCCACTCGAGCGCCGCTCCCTTGCGCCGCGCCTGCGCCGCGGCATCGCGCGCCGCGACGTCCACGGACTTGCCCGTTCGCCGGCCCGTCCAGTCGTAGCCGTACGTCGGGACGCCCATGAGGAGCCTCTCGCAGGGGATCGCGGATGACGCGAACGCAAGCACCTGCCGGAACCAGGGGAGCGGCGCCACGGGTCCCGCGGGGCCGGTGGACCAGTGATGGTCGTAGGCCATGATGCGAACCGAGTCCACGACGCGCCCGATGGCCGCGTAGTCGTGGGCCGCGGAACCCCACTCGGATCCGGCCTCGTCGGTCTTGGCCTGCAGCGCGACGGCGAGCCGTTTGCCCCGGGCATGGAGGGCCCCGGCGAGCTCCGCCAGGAACGTGGAGTAGGCGTCCCGGTCCGCGCCGTGCAGGGATTCGTAGTCCACCTCGATCCCGTCGTACTCGCGGTCCACCGCCAGGTCCACGAGATGCCGGACGTGCAGGCCGCGCAGACCCTCGGACCGGACGATGCGTCCGACGAGGTCCGCGTCGAAGCCCTTGCGCGCGGAGGAGTTGCTGATGAGCGGAATCAACCGAATGCCGTGGACGCGGCACGCCCGCCGGATCTCCGCCTCGCACGGCCCCGGATCGTCCGCCGTGGCCCAGTTCGGGCGGCGCGCGACCGCGCGGCCGTCCGCGGTCACCCAGTACCAGATCGGCGAGATCTCGTCGAGGACCGCCGCGTGCGCGACGAACGACGCGTACGAGGCCTCGTAATCCCAGGTGGTGGCCAGCCAGGCCGCCACGGTCACGCCTTCCCCGGATCGCGCCGCCGCCGCACCCGCCCAGCCCGCGACCACGGCCGCCAGGACCCGTCCTCGCATCTTCTTATTATAAGGTGGTTTCGACCGGCTCCGGGACGAAGCTCTACAATCGAAGCATGATTATCGCGGGGGTGATGTCGGGGACGTCGTGCGACGGCATGACCGCCGCGGTGATCCGGGTGACCGGTCCGCGGCCCGCGATCCGCCTGCTCTCGCGCGTCACGCTTTCCTACCCGCCCGCGGTCCGGCTCGACTTGCTGCGGCTCGCCTCCGGCGCGCCGGCTGCCGAGGCCCCCGCCGAGGCCGCAGCGTCCGC
>CAYHEI010000235.1:2421-5447 GCA_964355385.1 uncultured bacterium
GGCCGGCGCCCCCCCCGCCCGCCGCGCCGCCGGCCCCCCCCCCCCCCCCCCGGCGCGGGGGGCGGGGGCGGGGGGGGGGGGCGCCCGCCCCCCCCCCCCGCGCCCGCGTCCGTGTTCGCGCGCACCGCAGCGCTCGTCGCGACGTGGACCGTCCGCGCGCTGCGGACCGCGGCGAACCGCGCCCGCGTCCCCCTGGGCCGCATCACCGTGGCGGGCGTGCACGGTCACACGCTCTTCCACGGACCCGGGGAGCGCCCGGCCGTCTCCTGGCAGGCATGCGACCTGTCGCGAGTCGCCGAGGCGACCGGCGTCGCCATCGCGGGCGATTTCCGGGCGCGGGACGTGGCCGCAGGCGGCTCGGGCGCTCCTCTCGCCCCGTGGGCGCATCAGCGGCTCTTCGCGGATCCGCACGAGCCCCGCGTGATCTTGAATCTCGGGGGGATCGCGAACGTCACGTGGCTTCCGGCGGGCACGAGGCCCGGTGCGGTCCGCGCCTTCGACACCGGCCCGGGCAACATGCTGCTCGACCTGCTGGCGTCCCGGGCGACCCGCGGCCGCCTCGACCGGGACGACGGTGGCCGGTTCGCCGCGCGCGGCCGAGTCCAGCCCCGCCTGCTGCGGCGCCTGCTGGGGCATGCGTTCTTCCGCCGCCGCCCGCCCAAGAGCACCGGCCGCGAGGAATTCGGCGCGGCGCTGCTCCCCGCCTTCCGCGGCCTCGGCGCGCCCGACGCTCTCGCCACCGCGACGGCGTTCACCGCCGCGTCCGTCGCGGACCAACTCGCCCGCTGGCTCCCCGCCGCGCGACGCGCGACGGTGTACGCGGGCGGGGGCGGGACGCGCAACCCGGCCCTCGTGCGCGCACTGCGCGCCGCGCTCGCGCCCCGGCGGCTCCGTCCCGTCGCCGCGCTCGGCCTGCCGGGGGATGCCCTCGAGGCGGTTTGCTTCGCCCTGCTCGGCTGGGCGCGCCTGCGGGGCCGGCCCAACGTCCTCCCCGCGGTGACCGGCGCCCGCCGCGCCGCGTGCGCGGGCGTCCTCGTCCCCGCCTCGTGAGCAGGACATCTTCCCCTCGCCCCCGCTTCGGGGGAGCGGGGAAGATGAGGGGTGATTCGTGGTTCGCCGGCGTGGACGCCGGCGCCACGAAGATCCGGGCGGCCCTGGCCGAGTCCGACGGACGGATCGTGGCACGCGTCGAGGGTCCCGGAGTGAACGCGGCCCTCTCCGGCCCGGACGCCGCTGCGGACGCCATCGCGTCGCTTCTGCGCGGCGCCTTGCGCGGTCGTACACTCACGGGCGGGACACTCGCGGGCGCGGTGGTGGGGCTGGCCGGCGCGTGGGCCCCGGCGCTCGGCACCGCGATCTCCCGCCGGCTGCGGGTCCTCCTCGAATGCCGCCGAGTGATCGTGCGCAACGACGCCGTCGCGATGCTGGAGGGCCTGGCTCCGCGCGCGCACGCGGTGCTCCTCAGCGTGGGGACCGGCGCGGTCGCCGTGGGCCGGACGAGAAACGGACGGCTCGTTCGCGCCGACGGCTGGGGTCCCCTCGCGGGCGACGCGGGATCGGGGTTCTGGATCGGCCGCCGCGCGCTCGAGGCGGCCCTCGCCGCATACGACGGCCGCGCCCGCCCGTCGCTCTTCACGCGCGCCGTCCTGCGCCGGCTCGGTCTGCACCGCCCCGCCGAGGACATTCACCGCCTCTACGCCCGCTCCGACGCCCGCGGCGCCCTGGCCGCGCTCGCGCCGCTGGTCATCACCGCCTCCCGCCGCGGCGATCGGAGGGCGCGCGCGATTGTCCGCGACGCCCGGCGCGCCCTTGCGGCGACGGTCGCGACCGTGCGCCGGAGACTCCCCCCCGGTCCCATCCTGCGCTTCGCCTCCGGCGGCCTCGCCGCTGCCGCCCCCGAGATCCTTCCCCCCGGATATTCCCTCTCCCCCTCCGGGGGAGAGGCCGGGGTGAGGGGCTCTCCCGACGCCGCATGCCTGCTGCTCGCCTTCCGCCGCGCGGGACTCGACGGATCGCTCGCCGCGGAGCAGACCGCTCGCCTCGATGCCCGCCGCGTCGCCCCCGGCTCCAGGCGTGGGCTCCCCGTGACTGAACGCTCGAATCCGGCCACCGCCGCGTTCTCCCGCCTTCCGCCGTTGGAGATGGTGAAGCTCATGCACGCGGAAGACCTCGCCGTCGCGCCGGCCGTCGGGCGGATTCTCCCGCGCATCGCCCGCGCCGTGCGGGCCGCGGAACGGGCGCTGCGGCGCGGCGGCCGGCTGATCTACGTGGGCGCGGGGACCAGCGGGCGCCTCGGCGTCCTGGACGCTTCCGAGGTGCCGCCGACGTTCGGCGTTCCCGCGCGGCTGGTGCGGGCGGTGATGGCGGGCGGCCGGCACGCCGTGACCGATTCCGTCGAGAGCGCGGAGGATCGGCCGGACCGGGGCGCGGCGGCCATGCGGATCAGCGGCGTCCGCGCGCGCGACCTGGTCGTCGGCCTTTCGGCCAGCGGTGGCGCCCGTTACGTGCTCGGCGCGATGGCGGAAGCGAAGCGCCGCGGAGCGGTCACGGTGGGAGTCACCTGCGTTCCCCGGTCGCCCCTGGCCCGCGCCGCGCGGATAGCGCTCATCCCCGAAACCGGGCCCGAGGCCGTCGCCGGCTCAACCCGTTTGAAAGCCGGCACGGCCCAGAAGATGATCCTGAACATGCTCTCGACCTGCGCGTTCGCCCGGCTGGGACGAGTCAGGGGAAACCTCATGATCCACGTCCGCCCCGCGAACGCGAAACTCCGCGCCCGCGCCGCCAGGATCAGGGAGGGGAGAATCTTAAGAACTGAACTACGTCCCCATCCCGGGGTTACTGGACTGTAACCTTAAAACACACGCAGCCGGTGGTCATGACCCCGACGGTGGGGACCGTCCAGCGCATGTGCGTCACGGCGGTCGTCGAGGGTCCCCCGGGGGGAACGGTGTTGTAGACGCTCCCGCCGTTCGTCGAGTAGGCGGCCGTGGCGGCGCCGAGATCGGAAGAGCACACGTCTGAACTCC
>CAYHEI010000236.1:0-5418 GCA_964355385.1 uncultured bacterium
CCGGCGGCCGCGAGCAGCCAGCCCGGCCATCCCAGTCCCTCGTGCAGCGCGCCGAGCGCGGCGGCCGCCTGCCCGGGCCAGGCGGCCGTGCGCAGCGTCATCTCCGTGCGGGCGAACGCCCGGCGGGCGAGGTGCGCGGCGAGGCGGGGTGCCGTGAAGGCGCCGCCGGAGTTGATGAACGGGCGCGCACTCGCGCGCACCGGCAACGCGAGCCAGAGCGAGGCGCCGAGCGTGAACGCGCATCCCGCGAGCGCGGCCGGACGGGCGCGTTTCCCCCGGGCCGGCAGGCCGCGGAGCACGGCGGGCGCGAGGGCGGGCAACAGCGCGGCGAGCGTCATCCAATGGTGCGCGAGCAGGAGGCCCGCGAGGCCGCAGGCGCCGGTCGTCCGGCGGGCCAGGAGCCCCGCCGCGATGGCCGCGAGGAGCAGGAGGTTCACGAGATAGGACGCGCCCTTGGCGACGGCGGCCTGCTGCGCGAGGACGGGATGGCCGAGGACGAGGGCCGCGGCCGCCGGGAGGGCCCACGGCGAGGGGACCCCGCCCGGCGCGAGGGCGGAAAGGCGCCAGAGGGCGACGGCGGCGGCGCCGCCGAGCGCCGCCGAGCAGGCGTTCAGCCGGAAGGCGGGGGCACCCGCAGGGACGCACAACGCGAGCGCGCCTCCGAGCGTGACGACGGGATCGCCGGGCGGATGCGTCACGCCGAGGGTCGCGGCTGCCGCGACCGTCTCCGGGCTGTCGTCCGCGAAGGCCGTCGGGCACGCCCGCCGGAGGTTCACCGCGAACACGGCGAGGAAGAGCAGCGCCGCGAGTCTCACGTCAAGGGAAGAACGGATTGAGCCGGGCTTCGTCGCCGGCGGTCGTGAGCGGACCGTGCCCGGGGCACAGGATGGTCGCCGGGGGAAGGGACAGCAGCCGGGCCCGGACTCCGGCGCGGAGGACCGCGTAGGGCTCGCCCGGCGCCTCCGCGCGGCCGAGGGAGCGCGCGAACAGGGCGTCGCCCACGAAGGCGACACCCGCGGCCGGAAGCAGGAACGCCGCCATGCCCGCCGTGTGGCCCGGAACGGGGAGGACGCGCAGCTCCGTGGTGCCGATCGTCAGGGCGGCATCGGCCGGAAGAAACTTCACGCGGCCGGCCAATCCGCCGAAGCGTCGGCGCTCGGCCTCCAGCGCGTACGCGGGAGCATTCCACAGGGCGAGCGCTTCCTCCAGCGCGCCGACGTGGTCGGCGTGCGCATGCGTCAGGAGGATCGCGGCGGGCTCCGCGCCGAGTCGCTCGACCGCCGACTTGATCGCCGGGAGATCGCCTCCGGGGTCCACGATCGCCGCACGGCGGGCTTCGGGATCGGCAAACACGTACGCGTTCATGGTGAAGCCCTCCTCGACCGGGATACGAACGAAGGGCAGGGAGGGCGCGAGCAGGCGCGGTTCGCCCGGGCGCGACGCGAAGGCCGCGAGCCGGTCCGGCGCGAGCTCCAGCACGGCGGCCAGCGCGCGGACCTGCGCTTCATCCGGTCCCTCCGGCCCGGCCTCCAGCGCCGCGACCTCGGCGGTCGCGAGCCCCGCGCGTCGGGCGGCGTCCGCGGGTGTGAGGCCGAGTCCGAACCGGGCCTTGCCCAGCACGTCGCCGTAATGGTCCTCGAAGGGGAACACGCTCAATAGAGCCTCGCCAGCACGGCTTCGGGGTAGTAATGCGCGAGGATCCACCGATACCGCCGTCCCGCGAGGGCGAGCCCGCCCGCGCCGTCCTGGCACATGCCGACGCCGTGGCCCCAGCCCCCGCCGACGAGCAGCAATTGCTCGGGAACGTCGCCGGCGGGAGGGAGGCGCTCCAGGGCGAAGAAGTTGCTCCGCACGGTGCGGAGCGCGGGGCGCACGGCATCGCGTTTCGCCTCGACGGGCGCGCCGTCCCCCGCGAACGCCGCGCCGGTCACCCAGCCTTCCCGGGTCGAGGAGGTCACGCGGACGCTTCTGAGTCCTTTGATCTTCAACCGGCGGCCGAGCCAGCCGTCCAGTTCGTCCCAGGTGTAGCTCCGCGTCCACCGGAAGGCGGCGGTGGCCGGGCGCCGGGCGCACCAGGCGGGCGGCCGGGCGTACAGGAACCGCTCCCGCTCGTCCGGATTGTCGGGCACCGCGTCCCATGTGCGGCGCGCCGCGGCCGGGAGATCGCACACCGCGCCCAGCTCCTTGACGCCCGATCCCCAGACCGCCGCCGCGGCGCTGCCCCAGCCGCCGCAGTTCCCGGCGTACACCGCGTCCAGGGGGCCGTTCGCACCCTGCAATATTTCGCCGCGAGTCTCGCGGACGGCGCGCGACGACGGCTCGCGTTCGTTGAGCGCGCCCCGGTACACGGCGCAGTGCTGCGTCGCGCACACGTTGTAGCCGTCGCGCTGGTGACGGCGGAGCTTCGTGAGGGTCTCGGCCCGCGCTGCGACGGCTTGCGCCTTCAGCGCCTCGAGCGGCCACTCGGGAGGCATTTCCGACGGGACGACGCTGAGCAGATAATCCTCCAGCGAGACGTGATTGACGAGCGTGAAGGTCCGCCCCGCGGGCCGGACCTCGAGCGCGCCGCGGTACCACCGGGTTTCCTCGTCCGACCAGTAGGACCCCCTCTCGAAATGCACGTTGAAGATCCCGAATGTCGCATCCGGCTCTTGCGCCTCGAGGCGGACGGGCGCGGCGAGCGTCGCGCTCCCGTCCGTCCAGCTCAAGAGCAGACGATCGCCCAGCACCGTGCCGGAAAGGTCCGTTCCTGCGGGGATCGCCGTCAAGCAGCCGTCGCCGGGGTCGAGCAGGCAGGCGGACGCGCACTTGAGCCGGAAGCCGTCCAGCTCGGTGACGATGCCCACGGCGATCGCCGTGAGCGGAACCGGGGGCAGTGGGGGAGTGCGGGGCGGAGTGAAGTCCCGCCAGGCGCGCTCGCGGCCGGCGCGCAGCTCGGTGTCCCGCGCGGCGAGCCGGGGCGCGGCGACGAGCAGCGTGGCGCGGCCGGCCACCGCCGCGGGATCGCCCGGGTCGACCAGCAGCGCCCTGCGGTACCGTTCGAACGCCGGGTCCAGCGCGCCCGCCAGCGCCTGGTTGCGCGCGAGGCGAAGCTGCAGGTGGCCCTGCGAGGGATCGAGCGCGAGCGCCGCGGAGTAGGCGGTCGCGGCCTCCGCGGGCCGGCCCAGGGCTTCGAGGATCTCGCCGCGTTCTTGCAGGGGCAGCGGCGCCAGTGGGTCGGCCGCCGTGGCGCTCACCAGCGCGCCCAGGGCGTCCTCCGGCCGGCCGAGTCGCCGCAGCGCCTGGGCTTTCGTCAGTTGATCCCAGCACGAGGACGGCGGCTCGATTTCGCGGAGGGCGTCCTCGAAACGGCTGGCGGCGAGCAGCAGCCGGGCGGCGCGCAGGCGGTGCCAGGGGTCGGCGGGATCCAGCGCACGCGCCCGGGCGCGTGCCGCGATTGCGTCGTCCAAGCGGCCCGCGCGTGCCGCGGCGAGGGACGCGGCGCCCCAGAGTTCCGCGCGCGGCGGGCTTTGCGCCGCGAGGGCGGCGTACTGCTCGTAGGCTCCGGCGTAGTCGCCCGAATTGAACTCCGTGAGGGCGGCCTCCTCGGCGGCGGGCAGCGGCACCCGCTGGTGCCGGGTCTCGAGCGGCGCCACGGCGCATCCCGTGGAGACGGCGATCAGCAGACCAGCAATGACCGTATGGCGGAGTCGCATGCCGGGCTCATTCTAGGTCCTGGCAGTTTCCCATTGGAACCATCTAAGATCAGGGGCTATGGACCCCAAAATGTACGCCATCATGGGCATCGGGCTGCTCGCGGGCACGCTGGGAGGGCTGCTCGGCGTGGGCGGCGGCATCGTGATCGTCCCGCTGATCATCCTGCTCCTGGACATCCCGCCCAAGGTCGCCATCGGCACCTCGCTCGCCACGATCATCCCGACGGCGATCATCGCGTCCTGGCGGCACCACCAGCTCGGCCACGTGGACTGGCGGCTCGCGGCCACGATGGCCGCCGGGTCCATCCTGGGCGCCTTCGCCGGCGCCTCGCTGACCGCCTACGTCTCGGCCGAGTGGCTCAAGCGTGGCTTCGCGGTCTTCCTGATCGCCACCGCGATCCGCATGTTATGGAAGTGAGGCGTTGTGATGGCGGGTGAGAGCTGGGGCAATCAGTTCAAACATCCTTCGGCGGACGACGTGAAGTGGGCGATGCAGGCGACGGATGCAGAGCTCATGGACCTACTTGCTTCAGTTAGGCACTCACTCCCACAGGCTGACCAATCACAGGGGAAGCGAGATATCCTCTCCGGGATACTTCAGCATCGCCGGTCATCCGCGATATTGCAGTTGACGAACGAGCTTCTCGAAACCGGCAAGAGGGCAGAGCGCCAATCGAAGCTGCTCATCCGCCTGACTTGGGGGCTCTTGCTCCTTACCTTCGTGCTCGCAGTTCTGACTGGGCTTCTCTGGAATGGGGAGAGGCAACACGATCGGAGACCGGATGGTTTCCCCGGGGTTACGCAGCCAGCGGGAGGGCTTCCATCTCGACCTTCGAAAGGTTGACGATCTTGCTCGCGCCGTCGATGTCCAAGCCGACAATCTTTCCGTCCAAGTCGAAATCAAGATTGACGCCGGGAGCCACTTCCCTCGTTTCTGCGCTCGGCTTTTCCGAGAGATCGATGTAGAGGGAATCGGTTTCGGGATAGTAGTGGAATTTCACCGGACCCCTCCTCGGTAATTTCGGTCGAAAAACGCGTTGTGTACGGTCTCGCTGTCTTCGAGGGTGACCACTCGTAGATACTTCCCCTCGTCAACTACATGATACCAGTGTCGGATGCGGCCGTCGCCCTGAGCTTCTCGCCTCAGCGGAACGGCGATTGCCCGTTCGCACCATTCCGTCCTGAGGTATGGACGCTTGCGCATCACCTGCTCGTCGAAGTATCGAGTCGTCTTCATGGCGAGGCGCAGTCAACTCCCGAGCGCGCGGCGAGGGCTTGCCAAGTCAGCGTCCCCAGGACGAGGCCGGCGGTGAACCAGCCGCGGTCGCGGGGACGCAGGGAGTCCACGAGGGCGCCGGCGAGCCCGCCGCCGATCACGCACCCGGCCAGCCACCAGCGTTCGCGCCGTAGCTTCGCGTTCAGGCGGTCGCTCCAGGCCGCCCGGGCGGCGTCGGACGGGGGATCGGGGCAGGGCCGTACGAGGAGGGTGCCGAGCCCGTAGCCCGCGAGCGCTCCGACGGTTTGGCCGAGCGGAAGCAGCAGCGAGCCGTAGGGGAAGTTGAACCGGACCACACCGCCGCGCGCCGTCACGTTTCCGATGGCGGTCGCGGTCGCCACCAGGCCGAGTGCGCCGCCGGCCAGCGCCCAGCCCAGGGCGCCTTTCGTCGCATGGGCGCGGCAGTCCAGGTACGCGGGGGATTCCTCGTCGGCACCCGCGAGCGCC
>CAYHEI010000237.1:0-5410 GCA_964355385.1 uncultured bacterium
CGTGCCAGTCGAGGTCGACCGCCTCGCGCAACAGCGCTTCGGCGGCGCGCGGGTTTCCGCCTTTCAGTTCCAGCCAGCCGAGCATCCCCACCGGCTCCGCGAAACCCGGGGACAGCGCCGCGGCTTCTTTCAAGGCCGTGACGGCGTCGGCGCCGCGCCCGGCGGCGAGAAGGGCCGCGGCCTGCTCCAGCGCGAGGTAGGAGTCCCGCGGCGCGAGCGCGCGGGCGCGCGCGTAGCCCGCGAGCGCGTCCGCGACGCGCCCTTCGCGCAACGCCAGCCGCGCCAGGTCGCTGTGCGCGAAGGGATGAAGCGGGTTCGCGGCGAGCGCCGCCCCGTAGAGCGCTTCGAGCCGCGCGAGCACCGCGGCTCCGGCGCGCGCGTCTCCGAGCTCGGGGCCGAACGCCCGGTGTTCCAAGGCGTCGCCGGCCCGCAGCAGCCGCTGGGCCCACGGCGTGCGCAGGGCCAGCACGCCGCGTTCGGCCGCCCCGTCGCCGCGTCCCGCCTGCTTCAGGGCCGTTTCCGCGGCGGTGAACCGGCCGTGCGCCAGGAGGCCGGCCGCGCACAGCGCCGCCGCGGCGCCCCAGACGCGGCGCGGGAGGGACCGGGCGGGCAGCCGCGCCGCCAGCACGCCCGCCAACATGACGCCCAGCGCTTGCGACGCCATCGTGGAGAATCCGATCAGGCCCGCCGCGGTGAGCCCCGCGAGACCGGCGACGGCGGCGGCGGGCAGGGGCGCGGCCGTGGGAGCGAGACGCGCGGCCCGGAGGAGAACGGCCAGCAGCCACAGCGCGGCGCCGGCCGCGGGGAGCCCCGCCGTCGCCGCGAGCTGGAGCAGCTCGTTGTGCGCCTTCTCCGGCGAGCCATGCCAGACCCGCTCCCACAACCGGGGATGCTGCACGCCCGGATGGAGCGTGGCGAACGAGTCGAGGCCGTGGCCCGCCAGGGGACTGGAGGCGATCAGGCGCGCCGCCCCCGCCCAGATCAGAGGCCGGGCGTCCTCGCCCCGGACCGCCGCGACGGCGCGCGCCGCGAGGAGGGGGAAGGGATTGCGATCGCGCGGCACCAGGAAGCCGGCGGCGGCGGCGCCGAGCGCGACGGTGACGGCCACGGCCGGTCCGAACCGGGGCGGGAGCCGGCGGCGGATGAGAAAGAGGAAGACGCCGGTGCCCGCCGCGGCCCCCGCCAGGGCGCCGCGGCTGCCGGATGCGACGAGGCCCGCGGCGATCAGACCGGACAGCGCGAGCTTGCCGGCGCGAGCAGGCGGAGCCCCGGCGGTGACGGCGACGCCCAACGAGACCGGAAACCCGGCGGCCAGCAGGATGCCGAGGTAGAGCGGATTACCGGCGGTCGAGAAGGACCGCCGCACGGGGCTCGCACCGCCCCACTCCACGGGGTCGAGCCCCGCGAGCTGGAGCAGCGCGTACGCCGAGACGGCGGCGAGCGACAGCGTCACGGCGGTGAGGAGGCGGCGCGTTTCCCCGCGCCGGGCGCGCTCGGCGAGCGCCGCCAGGAGCACGGCGAGCGCCACCCAATGGAGCTCGCCCTGGTAGCTGGTGTACTCGCCGAACAGGCTCGTCAGGAGCAACGGCGACAGCGCGGTGGCGAGCAGGCCGCACGCGAGCAGCGCGGCGACCGGTCCGACCAGAGCGGCCGGAACCGGGCCCGCGTAGCCGAGCGCGCCCGCCGCCGCGACGAGGAAGGCCGCCGCCCGCAGCGCCAGCGCTTTGGGTCCTTCGAACGCGTCTTCCGCGGCCCCCATGACCAGCAGTGGCGTGGTGGCAACCGCCCACAGCGGCACAAGGCGCGCGAAGCGGGCCGGGACGCCGTTGGGCGGTCGGGGAAGGGTCCGGGTCACGTCTACCCTGATACCATAGTCGAGGGGAGGGTCACTGTAACTTCCGCCGGCTAGAGCCCGGCGCGAACGGGAGGCCGATGCACAGGGTTCGACGCATAGCGGGCTTCGCCCTTGTCTGTGGCCTGTTGAGCGCCGGCCTCGTCCGGGCCGACAACTGCCTCCAGGACGGCTGGGACGACGGGACCGTTCCCAGCATGGTGCTGTTCCCCAACTACGTCAAGACCCACGTCGCCTCGGACGTGCTGTGGCTCTTCGACACGGGTGCGGCCCCCGAGAACATCAAGGGCCTGACCATCGCGAATTTCGGGAACGCGGGATCGAGCGACATCACCGGCGTCTACGCCTATTTCTCGTGCGGCGCCACCAACTCGGGGACGCTGACCCTGACCTACGCCGGCAGCTACGCGAGCGACAACGGCGCCCACCCCGCCTGGACCTGGGCGGGCTCGACCGTGGACTTCTCCGGCTGCGCGGACCTCTGCGGGGCGCCGTTCACGTGCGGCGGGTACTTCAACCTTGACCTCTACGTGGACATCGCCGCGTGTCCGCCGACGCCGCTGACGGGAACGCAGGCCATCGTGAACCTCGGGATCCCGACGAGCAACAGCTTCGCCAACGGCGGCGTGTCCGACGGCGGGAGCTGCCAGGCGCCCTCGGGGCCCGCGAGCGGCGCGGCGCACTCCATCCAGTACGTCTACAAGCTCGGACCCGACAAGGCCGTGCCCGGAGACACGATCGAGTTCACCCTGTACTACGGCCGGCCCGGTGCCGGGCCGACGATCCCCACGATCACCCTGTTCGACTCCCTGCCCCCCTACACGCATTTCGTGAGCGCCTCGACGCCGCCGGACGCCGGGTGGGACCCCGATCCGGGCCCGCCCACGCGGCTGCAGTGGACGCTGAACGGCCCGTTCAACACCGCGGGGGGCGGGAGCAACGAAATCAGGTTCAAGGTGAGCGTGGACTGGGGGAACGGCGAATCCTTCGAGCCCGGCTCCGGCGACGTGGCCGCACCCGAGGGCCAGCGGCTCGCGAACCGGGCCCACGGCACGTTCGCGGGCGCCGCCTGCTCCACCGCGGTGAGCAACCAGGTCCAGACCGTCGTCCGGAGATTCCTCATGTACATGCTGGCCGACAACGACATGCTCTTCTCCTCCTCGCTGGGCCAGCCGCCGGACGAGATCACCTACACCGTGTTCGTGAAGAACCTCTCCGCCGCCAAGACCTGGTGGGCGGTCAGCCTCTGGGACACCGTCCCCGCGCAGCTCGATCCGTGGTGCATCAACTGCGGGTTCGACGACCCGTGCCTCGGCTGGACGATGACGCCGTCGGGCTGCGCCAGCGCCGGCCCCGGCCGGCTCGTCAACGGCGGCAACACCATCCTCACCTGGGGGTTGGACATGCCGCCGAACACGACCGTGGCCTTCCGTTGGAAGGCGCAGGTCAAGCCCAGCGTCGGGCCGCCCTCGACGGCGGTAAACGTGCTGAGCGTCCGCGAGATGGGCCGGTCGCGCGTCGTCCTCGGCACGGGGGACTCCACCAATCCGGCCAACTTCGCGCACGTGGCGCTGATCCTCCTGCCGACCACGTACGTGTCGTACGTGGCGTACTCCGGCGACCGCTGGGCGCAGCCGGATCCGGGCGGCGACGCGCTCAATTTCTTCCCGCTGAACAAGAAAACGCAATTCGAACTCCGTTCGCTCGACTATGTCGGCGGGTGGGCGGGGGGCCTCCCGCTCGGCGCGAGCGCCTCGATCGGGTGTCTCCTCGGCGACTGCCTGGGCGGGTTCCCCGGGAACGGCGGCTCCTGCCCCAACGCGGGCGGCATCGGCTCCGACCCGTCGAGCCGTGCGGGGTGCCGCGCCGAACGCATCCCCGCCCGCTACAACCATCCGGTCCCGGCCGGCGTCCCGTACCAGCACTTGTACAAGATCACGTCCAACTCCCCCGTGGACTGGCAGTCCGAGCCCGGTGTCGGGAGCCAGTGCGGTGATTTCCACATGTACGCACCCGCGTCCAACCTGTCCTACGTCGGGCTGCTGCACTACTTCTGGAAGAACTCGTACATCGCCACCAACTACGCCAGCGGGACGGAGATGGTCTTCATGAACGTCGGCAAGGACCCCTACGGCAACACGAACACCGGCCTGGACACGCAGGTCCATATTTTCCGATTCGACTACGCGACGCTCGGCTGGGACTACCTGGACAACTACGACCTCGGACCGGAAGGCGTCATCGGGACCCCGGGGACGGTGCTGGGCGAGGAAGGGCCGTACCGCAGCGTGTCCTCGCAAGGACAGCTCGCCGCGTGGCAGGGCTACCAGTCCTACAGCATCCTGGGGTGCGGCTGTCCGTGCCACAACATCAGCGCGATGATGCCCGTCCGCGAAACCGGGAACGTCGTCGGGTTCGCCGGCCAGACGTTCTACGGCATCGTGGAAGCCGAGACGGAGAACTACAAAGTGGTGGCGGGCAACCTGAACTACGTCGCCAATCCCGCCACCGACGCCATGTACCGGGTCTACCGGTACATCCCCGACTCGACCCCCGGGCCGGCTTCCGTTCCCGTCAATCTGCAGGGCTCTTCGGGGTCCTGGCAGCTCCAGGGGACCCACGTCGTCCCCTCGGGGTTTCTCAACGCGAACAACCCGCGCATCTACGGGGCGGATGCGACGTGGTTCAACGCCACGACCACCGCGGCGTACAAGATCGAGCTCCTGACCGGCGGCCCGATCCAGGTCCATCACGGCGTCCGCGTCTTCATCGGCTGGGGCGGCGGCGCGGTGCTCCACGCGGTGGACGGCCAGCAGACCGGCCAGGAGTTCTGGGTCCACAACGTCAACCACGACGACAACGCGGGGACGGCGCCGGAGCTCTACGCCATCGACGCGTTCTGCCCGAAGCAGAATATGATCGTGCACCTCGAGACCGAGGACGGCCGGGTGGAAGAATACACCACCTCCGGGCCGGACCAGTGCGTGACGTTCCTGGGCTTCGCCGCGCCCGCGCGCAAGCGCAACATCCGGATCACGCAAGTCGCCGCCGGCATGCCGGACATGATCGTCCAGTACATCAACGCCGGCCCGGAGAAGGGATACACCGCGCCGTTCCTCCAAAACGGGGAACACTACCTCATCGTCGCGCCGCCGGTCGTGTACGTCGGGCAGTCGTTCTGGATCACCGTCATCGTGGTGCCGCAGGGCGGGGGGACGGACACCTCGTACGCCGGGATCACGAGCTTCACCTCGAGCGACCCCGGAGCGCTGCTCCAAGGGGTCGGGATGGACACGTACAACTACGCCTGGATCCCGGCCAACCAGGGCATCAGGCTGTTCATCAATGTCGTCTTCACCAAGCTCGGCTTCCAGTCCATCGTGGCCACGGACACGCTCGACGGCTCCATCACCGGGGTCACGGCGGTGCAGGTGGTCGGGGCGGACATCAAGCTGACCAAGGAGCCGCCGCTGCAAGTGAACGCCTCGGGCGACGTGGTGCAGTTCAAGATCTGCTGGAGCAACTACTCCACGGCGACCGGCTCGACGTTCACGATCA
>CAYHEI010000238.1:0-5384 GCA_964355385.1 uncultured bacterium
CGGCCGGCGCCGCTCCTCGATCTTCATCTGCTTGGTCTTGACCTTCACCACCGCCGCGATCGCCCTGGCCCACTTGGCCGGAATTTGCATTTCGTCCTTCAGCACGCCGTCAAGACGGTACCGCAGCATCACGCCGTGTTCGTTCGGGTCCAAGTGGATGTCGGAGCACTTGCGCTCGACCGCGTTGAAGATGATCTGGTTCACCAGCTTGATGACGGGCTTCTCATCGATCTGCGAGTCGATGTCCGACTCCACCACATCCGGCACAACCTCGATTTCGATGTCGGGCGCGCTGCCGTCGGGCCCCTCGGCCATCTTGATCGCGCCGACCTCGCCCAGCACGCTGTCCATGGATTGCGCGGAGGAAGCCGCCGCCGCCGTCGCGGCCTTCTTCGTGACGTGCGGGAAGTACTTCTCGAGCGCCGCCGTGATCATCGTCTCGCAGCTCACCACGAGCTCCACTTGGCCCGGCCGGCCCCGGAAGAAATCGTCGGAGAGGCGGATCAGGGACGGCTCGGCGGGATCCGCCACGGCGAACGTGAGCCGGTCCCGGAACTTGTTGACGGGAATCGCGCGGTGCTTGTGCGCGACGTCGGCCGGCACGAGCTTCGCGAACTGCTCCATCACCTCGGGACGCGCCGCCCCCAGGTCGATGTACTTGGTGCCCCGGACGGTGGCGATCATCCGGGCCACCGCGTCCTCCGCGCAGAACCCCAACCGGGCGGCCGCCGCGCCGATGGACCCGCCCTTCTCCTGCATGTTAATGAGAACGGCCTCAGCCTGCTCCTTGGTGAGGATCTTCTCGTCCACCAGGACCTGGTCGAGACCCTTCGTCTGGATCGCCACGCTGCGCGCTCCCTCAGGCGGGCTTGGCGGTCGCGAGCTGTTCCTTCAGCCGCTCCACCCGCCCGCGCGCGTCGTCCACGAGCCACCCGGACTCGTTGATCAGGATGTGCATCTCGTACTCCTTGATGGACCGCTCGACGTAGCCCTTGGCCTCGAACGCCTGCCCGAGCGCGTAGTGGGCGTTGGCGTAGCTCGGATCGATCGCCATCGCCTTGCGGAACGCCTCCACCGCTTCCTTCTCCTTCCCGTGCTTGTTCATGAACAGCCCGAGCCGGTTGTAGGCCTTCGCGCTCTTGGGATTGAGTTCCGCGACTTTCACCAGGCACTTGTACGATTCGTCCAGGTTGTTCTTCCCCTCCATGACCTCCGCGAGGTAGCTGTAGGCGGAAGAGAACTTCGGGTCGATCTTGATCGCCTCCGAGAACGACACCGCGGCCTTGTCGAACATGTTCTGGCTCATCTGGGTCACGCCGAGGTCGTGATAGGCCTTCGCCTTGTTCAGCCCCTTCTTGAGGGCTTCCTCGAACTTGGCCAGGTTCTGCTCGTCCGCGGCCTGCCCGCCTCCCGCGATCCCCAGGTGGTGGTAGGCGTCCGCGTAGCTCGGATCCAGCTCGATGGCCTTGCGGAACTCCTGCATCGCGTCGTTGTACAGCCCCTTCTCGAAATAGACGTTCCCGAGGTTGTTGTAGAGGATCGCAGCCTTCGGGTGCTTCGAGATGGCGCCGTTGAACGAGAGGATCGCGGCGTTGTACTGCTCCGCCTTCGCGTAGGCGAGGCCGATGTTGTTCACCGCGTCGAGGTTGTTGGGCTCGATCTCGGCGGCCTTCTTGAAGTTCTTGATGGCGTCGTTCGGCCGGCCGAGCGCCATGTTGACGTAGCCGAAGTGCAGCCACACCTCGACATCCCGCTCGTTGAGCTTCAGGGCCCGGTCGAGCGCGGCGAGCGCCTTCTCGGCCTCGCCCTTGTCGGCGGCCTGCATCGCCTCAACCAGGTACTCTTTCTTCTTTTCCGCGTCTGACTTGAACAGTGCCATGTGGTGTTTGGGACCGACCTAGAATATCACGGCCTTTCGCGGGACGGCAAGCGGTTTCTCATTTTCCGGGCCCCCGTGAATGCTGTACAAATAGCCTATGAAGATGAGGCGGCTGGGCCGGACGGGGCTGAATGTCTCGGAGATGGGCCTGGGCGGGGTCCGGTTCACCGACCTGCCCCGGAGCGAGGACTACGCCCGCGTGGTGCGGCGGGCGCTGGACCGGGGCGTCACGCTGATCGACACCGCCCCCGGCTACGCCCACAGCGAGGAAGTCCTCGGTCAGGCCCTGACGGGGGTCCCCCGCGAGCGCTTCGTGCTCTCGTCCAAGTACTATCCCTACGGCGAGGGGGATGCGCTGGCCCTCTCCGGCGAGGCCCTCGCGCGCAGCGTCGCACGGTCGCTTGAACGGCTGCGCACGGGTCACCTGGACATCCTGCACCTGCACTGGGTCCACACGGCGGACGACATTCTCAAGATCATGAACTCCGATCTGGGCCGCACGCTCCAGCGGCTCAAGTCCCTGGGCAACATCCGCCACCTGGCCGTCAGCGAGGCCTCCGAGCTGGACGGCGAGCATCGCATGCTGGAGGCCGCGTTGCCGAAGCAGTTCTTCGAGGTCGTCATGGTCGCCTACAACGTCTTCTTCCAGACCGCCGAGCGGACGGTACTGCCCTTGGCGCGCGAGACCGACACGGGGGTCCTGGTCATGATGCCCTTGAACCAGCCACTGTCCGGCAAGGGGCTCCTGGGCACCGCCGCCGCGCGCGACAACCTCAAGGACCTGGTCACGGAAGGCGCGCTCACGGCGGGGTCCACATGGGACGATCCCGCCGTGTTGGACTTCCTTACCGCGGACAGCTCCCGCACGATGCCCCAAGCGGCCATCCGTTTCGCCCTGGACCGCCCCGAAGTGTCGTCGGTGCTGGTGGGAACCGCCAGCGTCGAACATCTGGACGAGGATCTCGCCGCATCCGACCAGCCTCCCCTATCCGCTTCCGCCCACGCCCGCGCCCGCGAGCTCTTCGGGTCGGTGCTCAAGCAGGTGAAATAGCGGCGTGCGTATAATGATTCTGTCATGACGATGAGAAATCTCGACCCCACCCAGAACGTGAAATTGGCGGACCTCCTCCTGGGAGCTGCGAAAGCCATCGCCGTTGCGTCCATCGTCGCGTTTCTCTACCCCATCACGGGACATGACCGTTCGTTGGGTTGGCTGCTCGGAGGCTGTGCGGTCTCCGTGATCCTGGCTGCTGTTGGACTCGCGCTCGTCAAAGAAACCCCAAGACCTCCACGCGGAGGACGGGGAAAGGAGAGATCGGGATGACGGATCTTTCGCCTCAGGCCGGACCGGTCATTGCTGGAGCGGTTTTTCTCGCAGCGTTTCTGATCGTCTTTGTGTGGGACCGGCTCAAGACCCCGCGCCCCGCTGGCCGCAACGGACGGTGACGACCGGCTGAACGTTCCTCACGCTGTCACACCTCACGACCTGCCCCCCCGCGCGCGACCTCGGTGATCCGAATCCGCCTTTGGAACCCTTCGACGACTTTACATGATGACATGGAGGCGACCGGAATCGAACCGGTGTCCGAGAGAATCTCCCCTGACGGTCCTACAAGCGTATCCCGGGATTGAGTTTAGCCCCCGACCTGGTCCCCCGGGCGGGAGGGACGGGCGCGATCTCCGCTGGGACGCTTCATCCCCCGCGCACGAAGCGACCGCGGGGGCCTAGCCTGCATTGATGACGCCTCGTACCGTCCCACAGGCGGGGAGCGGAGGAGACGCACAGCCTTAAGCGGCTGCGAAAGCTAGTTGTGGTTCAGCTTTTTGAAATTTCCACCCTGTTTTACGAGGTGGGATGGACCTCGGCTTGCACCTTCAGCTTCAACGCCCCCGTCGAGACCATTTCGCCCCCGAGGTTGCTCTTTCTTGATTCTAGCACAGGCGGGAGTTACCTCGGCTTGGAGGCGGACTTGTCCTCGCTCATCTCGGACGTCAGGATGATGGCCTCGGCGATCTCGCGCATGGGCTTGGTGGAATCCATGCTCTTGCGCTGGATCAGCTTGAACGCCTTGTCCTCCGTGAGTCCGAGCTGGTTCATGAGGATGCCCTTGGCGCGCTCGACCACCTTGCGCGACTCGAGCGCCTCCCGCATCGAGATGGTCTCCGACAGCAGGCGCGTGTTCGAGATGGCGACCGCGGCCTGGTTGGCGATCGTCTGGATGAGCTGGATCTCGTCCACTGAAAAGGCGTGGGGCTCGGTCGTGTAGAGGTTGAGCACCCCCAGCGCGCGGCTCTTGACCATCATGGGCACGCACAGGAGCGAGCGCAGGCCGTCCTGCCGCGCCACATCGGGGTACGCGTAGCGCTCGTCCCCTTGCACGTCGGGAATCACGAGGGGTTTGCCATCCCGCACGGCCAGCCCGCTCACGCTCTGCCCCACCTTGATGGGGGGCTTGTGCTTGTAGGCCTCGCTCAGACTCTGGGTGGCCGCGATGATCAGCTCGCCGCGCTCCTCGTTGAGCAGCATGAGCGAGCAGACCTTGGAATGCATCGTTTCGGCCGTCATGGACACGATGAGGTGCAGGATCTCCTCCAGGTAGTTGGACGAGACGACCACCCCGCTGACTTTCGAGAGCACCTCGATCTGCTCCGCCTTGCGCCGGGCGTCCTCGTACAGCCGGGCGTTTTCGATCGCGCCCCCGGCCTGCTGAGCGATGGCCGAGACCAGGTCGATCGTGCCGCGGTCGAACTCCCGCGGGCGGGCGTAGTGGGAGTTCACGACGCCCACCACCTTGCCCCGGTGCATCACCGGCACGGCCAGGAAGGCCTCGGAGCGGTCCTCGGGCAGCTCGGGGAAGAACTTGAACCGGGGATCCTCGCGGGCGTTCCGGGGGATCGCGACCGGCTCCCGGTGCTGCGCCGCCCAGCCCGTTACCCCCTCGCCGAGCTTGAGCCGGACCACGCCGACCAGGTCGGGGTGAGGCTTCGACGACGCGCGGAGGATCAAGTGGTCGCCGTCGAGCAAGTACAGGAGCACGGCGTCCGCCTCCGCAAGCTCCCCCACGACCGCGATGATGTGGCGCAGCACCTCATCCAGTTCGAGGCTTCCCCAGATCGTGTGCGTGAGCTGCAGGAGGACGTCAAGCCGCTTGCGCAGCTCCTCGGCCCGGCCCGCCGCGCCCTTCACGGGGTCACGGTGGACGAGGCCTGCGGCACCGGCAGCCGCTCCATCCCCTGAGGGGTGAAGAGGAGGTGCACGACACGAGCCTTCGCCGGCAGCGCCACCGGGCCCGCGGGACCGGACACCCGCGCGGCGGCCGCGTTGCCGATCAGGAGACGGACGCGCGCGGAGCCGGTCCAAAACCGGGGCTCGCCGGCCTTGAGGGTCGCGTCCTCGGGCCGCCGGTCGTCGAGCTGCCACTGGATCCAGCACTCCTCCGTCGCGGTGACGCTCACGCGGACCGCCGCGAGCACGGCCGCGGGCTTTCCACCCGCCGCCGCCGCG
>CAYHEI010000239.1:0-5379 GCA_964355385.1 uncultured bacterium
CCTCGTTCGTGCCGCGGGCCGATCAGAGAATCCCGGTCGCGTTCGGCCCGTGCCGTTCGCGCGCGCGCGCGAGCCCGGCGGCCGCGGCCCGGATGGCTTCCGGCCAAGTGGCCCGCACCCAGCGCCGCCCCCGGCGGATGAGCGGGGTCGTGACCCGGTCGCGGGCGCGCAGGAACGAGAACGCGTACCGTCCCTTGACGCACAGGTGTCCCCGGTTGACGGCGGCGTCCGGGGCGGGCCGGCTCCCCGCGATCCCCCCCCCCCCCCGCCCCCCCCGCATCTAGCACCCCCCGCCGCAGTAGCCCCCCACCCACCGGGTCCACCCGCCCGCCGCGCTCCCCCCGTTCCCGCCCGGGGGCCCGGTGGGGGCGGGGGGGGGGGGGGGGGGCCGGCCCCGCCCCCCCCCCCCCCGCCGCCGTCCCCACGAGCATCTCGCACCCGACGCCGCAGTAGCCGCAGACCGTCCGGGTCCACCGGCGCGGCCGGCCGCCCCCGGCGGGGGGAACGTCGCGGATCGCGCCGGTCGGGCAGGCATCCGCGCAGGCGCCGCAACTCGCGCAGCCGGACGCCAGGAGCGTCGGGGCCGGTCCCGGAGCGATCCGGATCGCGGCGCCGCGTCCCTCGACCCGCCAGATCCGGCGGCCTTCGACCTCGTCGCAGATCCGCACGCAGCGGAAGCACAGGACGCAACGGGAGAGGTCCACGCGCAGGAAGGGATGGCCCCGGTCCGGCCGGGTTCCCCGCGCCGCGGGCGCGCCGTCGCGGCGGGCCAGCGCCCGGCGCACCCACCTCCGGTATCGGACCAGCTCCGGCGTCAGGGCCGCCACCGTCATGCCGTCCGCGGCCGGCGTGGCGCAGGCCGGGACCGGGCGGTCCGCTCCGTTCACGCGGACCAGGCAGAGCCGGCACGTCCCCGTCGGGACGAGCCGCGCGTCGTGGCAGAGCGACGGGATCCGGACGCCCGCGTCGGCGGCGGCCTCGAGCAGGCTGGCGCCCTCCCGCACGCGGGCGGTCCGCCCGTCCACGGTGAGACGGATCACGCGACGATCCGGCCGGGATGGGTGTACACGTTCATGCTCTCCCCCCGGAGGAATCCCGCCAGCGTGAGCCCGAACGCGTGGGCGGTCTCCACCGCCAGGCTCGTGGGGGCCGAGACCGCGCACAGGACCGGAATCCCCGCCCGCACGGCCTTCTGGACGATCTCGAATCCGGCCCGGCCGCTCACCACGAGCAAGGCGTCGTCGAGGGGGAGCGCGCGCTCGAGGAACAGCGCGCCGACGGCCTTGTCCACCGCGTTGTGGCGGCCCACGTCCTCCTTGAGGACGCGGAGCGTGCCGTCCGCCGCGAACACGCCCGCGCCGTGCAGGCCGCCGGTCAACCGAAAGAGCGGCTGGGCGTCCCGCAGCCCGGCCGCCGCGTCGCGCAGCACGGTTGCCGCCACCGCGAGGCTCGACACGATAGGCGGGGCGGCGAACCGCAGCTGTTCGATGCCGGACTTGCCGCACACGCCGCACGCGCCGGTGACCGGGAAGCGCCGGGGCCGGATCGCGGGTCCGCGCCGCCGTCCCCCCGCCAGCCTGACCTCGATCACGTTGCCGGCGCGCCGGCGGATGGCGGCGATGTCGTCCGGGGAGGAGACGAAGCCCTCGGCATGCAGGAACCCCGCCGCCAGCGCTTCGTCGTCGCCGGGGGTTCGGAGGGTGACGGCCAGCGGCTTGCCGTTGACCCGGATCTCGAGCGGCTCTTCCACCGCGATCCGATCGGCGATCGGCTCCGCGCCGGGCGCCGGAGCGAGGGATACCCGGCGTATTTCCCGGACGATCACCGGCTGCATGGCCCCACCATAGCGGGCGGCCCGCGTGGTCTCGCTGACCGCGATCATACGCCCGGAGACCCCGCGTCCGCGACATTGGTTCGTGGCCCCGAACAGCCTGTTGCCCCGCGAGCGGTTGCTCGCCGCCCTCTCCGGACAGGCGGTGGTCCCGGTCCCGTGCTCCTTCATGATCTACGGCGCCTTGCGCCGCCGGTCGCGCGATGCGTACGACTACGTGGACCGGCAGCTTGAGCTGGGGTTGGACGCCTTCATGGAACTCCCGCCGCGCTCGCCCGCCGTGTCCCACGCGGCGCTGGAGAACCACGACCTCTACGGGCTGCCCGTGGTGTTCGGCGCGGACGTGCGGGTCAAGGACTGGATCGAACGGATTCCGGGCGAGCCCGAGCCGCTGATCCACCGGGTCTACGAGACGCCCGCGGGCAACCTGGACACCGTCGTCCGCCGGACGGAGGACTGGGTCCACGGGGACCGGGTGCCGCTCTTCGACGACTACGTGGTCCCGCGCGCCCGGAAGCGGCTCGTGACGAGCGCCGCCGACCTGCCCGCGCTGCGGTACCTCCTGTCGCCGCCCCGCGACGAGGACGTGCTCGCGTTCCGCGCGGAGGCGCGCCGCGCCGGCGAGTTCGCCGACCGCAAGGGCGTGCTGCTGGTGGGCGAGTGGGGCGTCCTGTACGACGCGACCGTGTGGCTCTGCGGGATGGAGGAGATGGTGGAAGCCGCGGCGGAGGAGCCGGCGTTCGTCGAGGAGCTGCTCGCGGTGATCGGCGAGTGGAACCTCAAGCGGATGGAGATCGTCCTGGAAGCGAAGCCCGATCTCTTCGTGCGGCGGGCGTGGTACGAGACGGTGGATTCGCTCTCGCCGGCGAGCTACCGGCGGTTCATCCTGCCGTGGATCAAGCGGGAGGCCGCGCTGGCGCACCAGGCCGGCGCCAAGCTCGGGAACATCACCTCGAGCTCGTACACGCCGCTGCACGCCGCCCACCTCGAGTCGGGCATGGACGTGCTGATCGGCCTGGATCCGGTCCAGGATGCCCGCGCCGATTTCGCCCTCACGAAGCGCACGCTCGGGCGGAAGGTGGCCGTGTGGGGCGGGGTGAACGGCTGCGTGACGGTCGAGACGGGAACCCCCGCGGAGGTCCGAGCGGAGGTGCGCAAGGCGATCGAGGTGCTGGCACCCGGCGGCGGGTTCATCCTGTCCCCGGTGGACAACATCCGCGAGGACAACGAGCTCGTGCGGAACAACGTCCGCGCGCTGATCTCGGCCTGGAAGGAGTTCGGCGGAGGGAGCTGAGCCTATTCCTTCGGCGTGATCTTGGCGATACCCGCGCCGGGGGGCGTTGACGTCACCCCTATTTACGGGTACGATCCAGCCATGAAGACCACCATCGAGGTGCCCGATGAGCTCTTCCGGAAGGCGAAGGCGGCTGCGGCGACGCGCGGGATGACGCTCGGCCGGTTCATCGCCGAAGCCATGGGGGCCCGGTTGACCAAGAACGGGCGAGAGGCCGGCGGCTGGCGGAGCGTCTTCGGCAAGGCTCCACGAGGCTCCACGCGCGAGGTGGACGAGTTGATCAAGAAGGAATTCGAGACGATCGACCCGGCCGACTGGGCCTGAATGATCCTCGACACCGTGGCGTTGTCGGCGGTGCTTGAAGGAAACCCGTCCATTCAGCGCGCCCTCAAGGCCCAAGACCGTCATCAGATTCCCGCCATCGCGCTCGGCGAATACCGGTTCGGCCTGGTCCGGTCGAAACAGCGGCACGTGCTCGAACCGCTCCTCGACCGGCTGGAGGACCAGTCCGAGGTCCTCGAGGTCGGGGGGGACACCGCTCGCGCGTACGCGAGCCTCCGCGATCGTCTGCGCGCCGCCGGGACTCCGATCGCGGAAAACGACCTCTGGATCGCGGCGCTCGCCATCGAGCACGGGCAACCCATCCTCAGCCTCGATGAACACTTCGACCACGTCAAGGGAGTCCGGCGCGTCAGCTGGTAGCCGCCCGCTCGGGCGGGCGTCGACAGGTTCATCCGGCTGAGCGCTATTCCTTCGGCGTGATCTTGGGGATCCCCGCGCCGGGCTCCATGCCGCGGCGCTCCGCGTAGAGGAGACCCAAGAGTTCGACGAGGACGATTTCCAGGAATGGGGCGTACAGCTTGCCGCACGGCGGCAGCAGGACGGGAAACCAGCCCTCTTTCCGCGGCACCGAACGGGTGGTCACCACCACCGCCCGGCCGCCGGCCGCGACGACGTCCGCGACCAGTCCCAGCGTCAGTCCCTCCATCTCGCCCGCCGGCGCGAACGCGAGCATCAATCCGCCGCCGCGCATGCTGGGCACCAACCCGTGGCGGAACAATCCCGCGTTCATGCCCGCGCACTTCACGTGGGCGAGTTCGCGCAGGATCAGCGACCCCTGGCTGACGGTGGCCAGGGAGGGGCCGCGCCCGATGAGGTCCAGGTGCGCCGGCTCCCCCAGGAAGTCCGCCAACGGCCCCACGGCGTCCCGCCAGCCGGTCAGCAGCGACCCCATCGCCTGCGGGAGCGCGCGCAGCGGTTCGAGCGCGCCGCGCGGGTCCCGGTGTCCGGCCCATTCGGCGAGCGCCAGCCCCGCGGCGAGCGAGTTGATGTACGTCTTATTCGTCGTGGAGTGCTCGGCCCCCGCGAGCAGCGGCAGCACCGCGGTCGCCGCGCGGGCGAGCCTGCTGGACTCGTCGTTGGTGATCGCCACGAACGGCGCCTTCCCGGCCAGCCGCGCGGCGACTTTCTTCACCTCGGGACTCTCGCCCGACTGGGAGACCAGGACGCGGAGCAGACCGGGCCGGGAGTCTTCCCAGTGATAGTAGAGGTACTCGCTGGCGTCCACGGCGCGGGCGGCAATCCCCAGTGCGTTCAACCGGCAGACCGCCGGGTGGGCGGCGAACAACGAGGTGCCCATCCCAAGAAACGTGACGGCCGTCGGCCGCCCGCCGGGCAGGCCGTCCAGCCGGGCCAACGGCGAGTCGGGGCCCGCGTAGACCGAGAGTTGACCCTGCAACGCCTGCGGCTGGGTCAGGACCTCCGCTTCGAACGCGCTCATCGCCATGGCGCATCATCATAGGCCAAGCCGTCGATGGCCGGAGCGACGTTGCATCCGGCCCCCGATACGCCGACAATAACCGGGAACGTGAGAATTGACCGATCCGCCGCCGGGGGGGCTCTCGCCGCCCTGCTCTTCAGCGGTTCCGCCGCGGCCGACTGGAAGATGTGGCGGGGCGCGCCGTCCGCCTCCTGCATGGTGCTCAACACGGCTGCGGTGCCCCCGTTTTCGCTCGCATGGGAGCGCACCGCGGCTGAGCCGTTGCTGGGCTCGGCGCTGATCGGAACGGGGCGCGCGTTCTTCATCACGACCTCGTACCGGGTGAGCGCGGTGGATCTGGCCAGCGGCGCGCCGTCCTGGACGTTCGGAGGGGACACCGACCCCGCCGAGGCGGTTTCGTTCGACGCCCGCGACGGATCGCTGCGCTGGCGCCGGATGCTCGACGCGAAAGTGGTCGACGTCCAGCAGGCCGGC
>CAYHEI010000240.1:0-5371 GCA_964355385.1 uncultured bacterium
TCCGTACCTGCGCCTCCGCGAGCGGCATCAGGTCCTTGACGATCAGTGTCGGTCGTCCGTCCTCACCCTGCTTCTGGAGCTGCCCGGTCACCATGAGGATCGTGCCGTTCACGACGTGCTGACCGGATTTCGCCAGCGTCTGGGACCACGCCAGCGCCTCGATCGAGCCCTCGAGGTCCTCGATCTGGAACCGGGCGAACGGATCTTTCTTCTGCTTGGTCAGGCCGTGCTTCACGCGGGTCACGATGCCCGCGACCTTGATGGTCGGCCCGGGCGGGGCCGCCGCGAGCTGGTCGGGCTTGAGGCTCTGCGTCGAGAACTGCCGGATCTCGTCCTCGTAGTCGGCCAGCGGATGGCCGGAGACGTAGCAGCCCAGCAGCTCCTTCTCGTGCGCGAGGTCGTCGCGGGACACGGTCTCGTCCGTCCGCGGCAGCGGCGCTTCCGGCGCGGGCGTCTTGGCGCCGTTCCCGAACATCGTCTCCTGGCCCTTCGCGCGGTCGGACTTGCTGGTGCTCCCGCGCTCCAGCGCCTTCGGCAGCGCCGCGAGCAGGGCCGCGCGCGACCCCAGCGCGTCGAACGCCCCGCACTTGACGAGCGACTCCATGACCTTGCGATTGAGGGTGGCGCCGTCCAGGCGCTCGCAGAAGTCCTCCAGGGACCGGAAGGGCCCGTCCGCCTCGCGCACCCGCACGACGCCCGCCATGGCGGCCTCGCCGGCGTTCTTGATCGCGACCAGCCCGAACCGGACGCCCTGCCGGGGCGCCGCCCCTTCGGCCGCGCTCAGGGCATGGTCCCCATTGGTCTTCGGGATCTCCTCCACGGAGAAGGTCGTGCGGCTGCGGTTGACGTCCGGCGGCAGGACGGGCACCTTGAGCTTGCGGCACTCGCCGACGTACTCGGCGATCTTGTCGTGGTTGCCGGTCTCGCTCGTGAGCAGGGCGGCCATGAACTCGACCGAGTGGTGGACCTTGAGGTACGCGGTCCAATACGCGAGCAGCGCGTAGGCCGCGCTGTGGGAGCGGTTGAAGCCGTAGCCCGCGAACTTCTCCAGAAAGTCGAAAATGCGCTCGGCCTTGTCCTTGGGAATCTTGTGCTTCACCGCGCCCGTGATGAAGTTCGCCTTCTCCTGCGCCATGATCTCGGCCTTCTTCTTCCCCATGGAGCGGCGGAAGTCGTCGGCCTTGGTCATCGTGTACCCGGCGAGCTTGTGGACGATCTGGATGACCTGCTCCTGGTACACGATGATGCCGTAGGTGGATTTCAGCAGCGGCTCCAGCTCCGGCACGTCGTACACGGGGGGTTCCAGGCCCCGGCGGCGCCGGATGTAGGTGTCGATCTGCTCCATCGGGCCGGGCCGGTAGAGCGCGTTGAGCGCGATGAGGTCCTCGAGGTGGTCCGGCTTGAGCTTGCGCAACGCGTCCCGCATGCCCGAGCTCTCGAACTGGAAGATGCCGTCGGTCCGGCCCTCCGCGAACATGCGATAGGTCTCGGCGTCGTCCAGCGGGACGGCGTGGTACGCGATGTCCCGGTCCCGGGTGCGCTTGACGAGCTGCCGGGTCTCCTCCAGCACGGTCAACGTCCGCAGCCCGAGGATGTCGATCTTGAGCAGCCCCAAATGCTTGATCCCGTCCATGTCGAACTGCGTGACGTAGACGTTCTCCTCGGCGGTCTGGCCCGGCAGCCGCAGGAGCGGCACGTGCGCCCGCAGGCCCCCGGCGCCCCCGTCCGCCGCGGGCGGCGCGATCACCACGCCCGCCGCGTGCTTGGACGGATGCCGGGCCATGGACTCCAGCGCCTGCGCCACCGTGAAGAGCCGCCCGTAGTCCTCGCGCTCCCGGATGGCGGCCTGCACCTCGGCGGTCTCGAGCCCCTTCGCGAGCGTGCTCTGCGGACCGCCCGGGATCATCTTGGCCAGCCGGTCCATCTCCCCGTAGGGCAGACCCATCGCCCGGCCCACGTCCCGCACGGCCGCGCGCGCGTTCATCCGGGCGAACGTCACGATCTGCGCCACGTTCTCCGCGCCGAACGTGGTCCGGATGTACTCCACGACCTCGTCCCGCCGATTGTCCGGGAAGTCGATGTCGATGTCCGGGGGTTCCACGCGGCCGGGGTTCAGGAAGCGCTCGAAGATGAGGCCGTACTTGAGCGGGTCCAGGTCGGTGATGTCGAGCACGTACGCCACGAGGCTGCCCGCGGCCGAGCCCCGGCCGGGGCCGACCAGGATGCCGCGCGCCTTGGCGTGGCCCACGATGTCGCCCACGATCAGGAAGTACGTGGCGAAGCTCTTGTCGCGGATGACCTCCAGCTCTTGGTCCAGCCGCTCCATGACCGCGCCCTTGGGCGCGCCGTAGCGGCGCTTCGCGCCCTCCATGCACAGATGGCGCAGGTATTCGTCCGCGTTCGCGTACTCGGCGGGGATCCGGTACGGGGGGAAGTGCAGCTTTCCGCCGGGATCGTCGGCGAACACGAGCTCGAGCCCGCACCGCTCCGCGATTTCCCAGCTCGCCGTCACCGCTTGGGGCAGCTCGGCGAACCGCTCGGCCATCTCCGCGGGCGACTTCAGGTAGAACTCGGCGGCATGAAAGCGCATCCGGTTCGCGTCGGCGAGCGACTTCCCGGTCTGGATACAGAGCAGGATTTCATGGGCCAGACTGTCGGCCTTGGCCAGGTAGTGCGCGTCGTTCGTCGCCACGAGCCCCAGACCCAGCTTCGCGGCCATCCCGACCAGCGCGCGGTTCACCTCGCGCTGCTCCGGCAGGCCGTGGTCCATCAGTTCGAGGTAGTAGCGGTCGGGGCCCAGCAGCTCCTTGAACCACGCCGCGGTTGTTTCGGCTTCCTCGCGCTTCCCCTTGAGCAGCAACTGCGGGACCTCGGCGGCGAGGCAGCCGGACAGCACGATCAGCCCCTCGTGATGCTTCTCGAGCAGCTCCTTGTCCACGCGGGGCCGGTAGTGGAACCCCTCCTCGTGGCCCAGGCTGGAGAGCGCAACCAGGTTGCGGTACCCCCGCTCCTCCTTCGCGAGCAGCGTGAGGTGGTGCGACTCCTCGCCCAGCTTCTGGGTCTTCTCGAACCGGCTGCCGGGCGCGACGTACGCCTCCAAACCGAGGATCGCCTTGAGGCCCACATGGCGCGCCTCGCGGTAGAACTCGAGCGCGCCGCACATGTTGCCGTGGTCGGTGAGCGCCACGGAGCCCATGCCCAGAGCTTGCACCTGTTGGAGGAGCGACGAGACGCGGTGGTCCCGGTCCTTCTTATGGTGGTCTTGCAGCGTGATCCGGTTCGCGCCGTCGAGCAGCGAGTATTCGCTGTGGACGTGCAGGTGGGCGAATTTGGGCCGCTCACCTGAAGGCATAGACCTTCCCTTTCTTGCTGACGATCACCGCGAGACCGTCCGCGACCGCCGGCGAGGCGAACAGGGGCCCCTTGAGGTCCAGCTTCCAGTCGGCCTTCCCCGTGGCCGCGTCCAGCGCGTAGGCCGTCTTGTTGAGCAGCCCCATGCTGTCGATCGATCCGGTCAGGACCCGGTCGCCCGCGAGCACGGGCGACGCGACGACGTGCGGACCGACCGCGAAGGACCAGCGCTTCGCGCCCTTCCGGTCCAGCGCCGTGACCGTGCCGTCGGAAGAGCCCACCAGAACCAGCTCGGCCGACACCGCCGCCGCCGAAAGAATCGGCCCCCGCGTGCGGTATGTCCAGCGCACCGTGCCGCTCGCGGCGTCCAGCGCGTAGAACGTGCCATCTTCCTCCCCGATGAACACGTCCCCGTCGGCGAACGAAGGCGTCGCATTGAGCCGCTTGCGCGCCTTGAACGTCCAGACCGGTTCCCCGGTCTCGGGCTTCAACGCGTAGAGCCGGCCGTCGCGCGAGCCGATGCACACGACCCCCCCCGCCAGCGTCGCGGCGTTGTCGTGGACCTCGCCGCCCGTCTTGAAGCGCCACAACTCCCGGCCGTCGGCCGGGTCGAGCGCGTACACGTTCCCGTCGTCCGAGCCGAACACGAGCCGGCCGCCGGCGAGCAGCGGCGACGAGAACACCATGCCGGCGACGGTGAAGGTCCAGCGCGGTCCGCCGTCGGCCGTGGCGAGCGCGAACAGCGCGCCACGCTTGTCCTTGAGCACGGCGCCGACGAAGAACACGCCGTCGCCGATCGCGGGCGTCGAGGCGTAGATCTGCCCCGCCACCCGGACCCGCCAGACGGGCTGGCCGGCCGGGGACAGCGCCGTGATCTCGCCGCGCTCGGACGCCACGAACACCGTTCCGCCGACGATCACGGGGGAGGCGTAGACGGCGCCCCCGAGATCGGCCTCCCACGCGGGCGCGGCGGCCAGGTGGACCGCGCCCGCGATCCCCGTCCGGGCGGGACCGCCCTGGAACTGCGGCCAGTCCGCGGCGGGGGCGGCGGGAGCCCATGCGGCGGCGGCGCGGCCGACCGCAACGCAGCGCCAGCTCCCTTGAATGCTCGCCATGTTATCGGGATCGGCCGCGCGACGCAACGACGGGTATAGTAGAACGTCCCCATGAACCCGCTGGTGATCCCCGCGCTCCTGCTCGGCGCCGTCCAGGGCGTGACGGAGTTCCTCCCCGTGAGCTCCACGGCCCACCTCATCGTCGTGCCGGCCATGACGGGCTGGTCGGACCCCTTGCTGAACAGCCTCGCCTTCGACGTCGCGCTGCACATCGGAACGCTCGCGGCCCTGCTCGCGGCGTTCGGCTCCGAATGGACGCCGCTGCTGGCCGCGCTGCGCCGGCCCAACACCACCGAAGGCCGTTTCGCCTGGGGGATCGGGCTCGCCACGCTGCCGGCGCTGGCCGCCGGAAAACTGTTCGAGCACGCCGTCGAGGGAGCGCTGCGGGGACCGGTTTCGGTCGCCTGCTGGCTGGGGCTCGGGGGAGCCGCGTTGCTCTGGGCGGACAAGCGACGGCGGGGGACGCGGACGGCCAAGACGCTCACGCTGCGCGAAGCCGCCCTGATCGGCGGCGCCCAAGCGCTCGCCCTGCTGCCCGGCATCTCCCGCTCGGGCGCCACGATCACCGCGGGACTGCTGCTCGGGCTGTCCCGGCGCGAGGCCGCCCGGTACTCCTTCCTGCTGTCCGCCCCGGTGATCGCGGCGGCGTGCGCCTGGAAGCTCCGGCACTTCCCCGCCCTGGCCCCGGCCGAGCGCCTGCCCTTGCTCGCCGGAATCGTCGCGGCGGGTGTGCTGGGCGCGATCGCCATCCGCCTGCTGCTCCGGCTGATCGCGCGGGCATCTTACGCCCCGTTTGCCGTGTACCGGTTCGCGCTGGCCGCCATCCTGGCCGTCTGGCGGCCGATTCCTTGACGGGCATCGGCGGGGGTCCGTAACATGGGATCCAACGTGAGAAAGCGGTCGGC
>CAYHEI010000241.1:0-5345 GCA_964355385.1 uncultured bacterium
GTGCTCGTGACGGGCGAGAGCGGCACCGGCAAGGAGCTCGTGGCCCGCGCGTTGCACCGGTACGGTCCGCGGCGGAACGGGCCGTTCGTGACGGTGGATTGCGCGAGCCTGCCCGCGGGGCTGCTCGAGTCCGAGCTCTTCGGGCACGAACGCGGCGCGTTCACCGGCGCGGAGCGCGCCCGGCCGGGCAAGTTCGAGGAGGCCGACGGGGGCACGCTCTTCCTCGACGAGATCGGAAACCTCCCGCCCGAGGTCCAGGCCAAGCTGCTGCGCGCGCTGCAGTCGAAGACGACGACCCGCCTCGGCTCGAACGCGCCGGTGAGCTGGAACGCCCGGATCGTCTCGGCCACGAACGCCGACTTGAAGACGCTGGCCGCGGAGGGGAAGTTCCGGGAGGACCTCCGGTACCGGCTGGCGGGTGCGGAGATCCGGCTGCCCCCGCTGCGCGACCGCCTCGAGGATGTCCCGCGTCTGGCGGAGCACTTCCTCGCCCGGCACGCGACCGCGGATCGCCTGCTGCGGCTGTCCGCGGAGGCGGAACGGGTGCTGCGCGATTATCGCTGGCCCGGAAACGTCCGGGAGCTGGAGCACGCGCTCGCCCGGGCTGCCGCGCTCGCGCGTTCCGCGGTCATCGGCCTCGAGGATCTGCCCGCGGAGGTGCGGGGGCTCGCGCCGCTCGCGGCGACAGGTCTGGGCGTCGAGGGAGGCAGGTCGGGCCTGGTGACCCTGGAGGAGGCGAAGCGCCGCTACGCGCGCCATGCGCTCACGCTGTGCGGCGGGAACAAGTCCGAGGCCGCGCGGCTGCTCGACATCGATCGCTCCACCCTCGCGGCGCTGCTCAAGGAGGGGCCATGATTCCGCCGGAACGGCTGCTGGCCGCGCCGATCCTGGTGGTGGACGATCAGGAACCCAACGTGCGGCTTCTGCAGGCGATGCTCGCGGAGGCGGGGTACACCCGCGTGATCTCGACCACCGACTCGCGGCAGGCCGCGGCGCTGTACGCGGCGCACCACCCCGACGCCGTGCTGCTCGACCTCAACATGCCGCACCTGTCCGGTTTCAAGGTCATGGAGCAACTGCGGGCGTTGGAACCCGGCGGCTACCTTCCGGTACTCGTCCTGACCGGGGACCTGGACCGCACCACCCGGCTCGCCGCGCTCTCCTCGGGCGCCAAGGACTTCCTCACCAAGCCGTTCGACGCGGCGGAGGCGCTGTCGCGCGTCCGGAACCTCATCGAGATCCGCCTGCTCCAGCGGGCGCTGCGCGAGCACAACGCCACGTTGGAGGGCGCCGTCCGGGAGCGCACGCGGGAGCTGCGCGAGTCGCAACTCGAGGTGGTGCAGCGGCTGGCGCACGCCGCCGAGCGGCGCGACGCGGCGACCGGTGAGCACCTGATCCGCATGAGCCGGTACGGCGCGCGCCTTGGGCAGGCGCTCGGTCTCGACGGCGAGGACTGCGAGCTGCTCCTGCAGGCGAGCCCCTTGCACGACGTGGGCAAGATCGCGATTCCCGACCACATCCTGCTCAAGCCCGGGCCGCTCACCCCCGAGGAGTCGGAGATCATGCGGGGTCATGCGGCGATCGGCGGCGAGATTCTCGCGAACGGCACCTCGACGCTGGTCCGGACTGGGCGGGCGATCGCTCTGACGCACCACGAGCGCTGGGACGGCAGCGGCTACCCCGCCGGGCTGGCGGGGGAGGCCATCCCGCTGCTGGGGCGCATCTGCGCCGTGAGCGACGTCTTCGACGCGCTCACGTCCGACCGCTGCTACAAACGCGCTTGGACGGTGGAACGGGCAGCCGCGGAGATCCGCGCCGGGGCGGGGCGCCACTTCGACCCGCGCGTGGTCACGGCCTTCGAGGGTGTGGTGGCCGAGCTGGTCGAGATCCGGCGGGCGATCGGCCGGGACGGCGTCAGCGCTTCGGGCGGTCCTTGAGCGGGAAGATGAACTTGAGCGCGGACCAGTCTTCCGAGACGGCGCATACCTTCACGTCCACGAGGCCGTGCGCGAGGCCGATCCGGCGGACGGCGTCCTCGGTCACGCCGCTGAAACGCGGCGAGGTCTTCTTGGCCCAGGAGACCCACAGCCCCCCGGCGGGGGCGAGCGCGGCCTTGAAACGGGGGAAGAGCCGCTCCAGCTCCGGGGCGCTCTTGACGAAGCACTGGATGAAGTCGATCTCGGCGCGCGGGACCGGCTCGATGTGGATGCCGGAGAGCCGCCCGATCGTCTTGCCGTAGCCGAGCGGCGCTCCGGCGAAGTGCGCCCGCATGTTGGGCCTGAGGCCCAACTTTCCCGCGAGCGGCTTTCTCGAGTATCCGGCCACGGGCAACATTCTACCGACTACTGGATCGTCGCCACCACCCCGCCGAACGCCACAGCCATGAGCAGTCCGAGCGTCAGCCAGAGCCAGACCCGGGGGTGCGCCGACTCCTCCGCGCCTGCGCGACGGGCGGACGCACGGGAGAGCAGGTTCACGCGCCGCTCGTCCGCGATGTCCGGCTCCGGTTCGATCCCGTCCACCAGCCGCGTCACGAGAAGGCCGACCGCGCCTTCCACGAAATCCGCTCCCCGGAACCGCTCCGTTTCCGAGGCGACGATGTGCCCCGTGCGCACGTCCACGAGCTGCAGGCTGACGACCCGGACGCCCTCGAAGAGGCCGTAGGACCCGAACATGATCGCGCTTACGTTGAGGATCTTCCCGAGCTCCACCGCACAGGACTCGGACACGCAGCCGGTGCGCTGGAAGGCCTGCTCGGCGAGAATCTTGTCCATGTTGTGCTTGTCCACGACCGCAAAGCGGCGGGTCCGGACGAGCGCGGAGCGGACGAACTGCGCCACCGTCGCCGCGTCGGCGGGCGAGGCGTCGTTGGCCTCGAACTCCATGACCGCCACGGCGGGCGTCCCGCCGGCGGCGGCGCCGGCGGGACCGGTGTGTACGAGCGCGAGACCGAGGGCGAGCAGTGCCGCGCGGTTCACGACCGCAGCTCGCGGAGCTGCCAGCCGAACATGAACCCGAGCCGGTAGCCGCTGGCGTTGCGCACGATCGCGAGGTTCAGCGGGAAGTTCACCCGGCCGTACTCGAGCGTGTAGCCGACGGCCCCGGCCATGCCGATGCCCACCGCGGCGCTCGTCTTCGTCACCGGGCCGGTCGGGCTGTCCACGACCTTGGACGTCACCCCGGTGCCCGCCGAGGGGCCGACCCCGATTTCGAAGCCGCCGATACGCACGCCCAGCATGGCGGTGAGGCTCGGCAGAAACATCCCCGCCTCCATCCCCGCGATCGCGGGGATCACCTCGACCAGGCCCGCGACCCCATCGGCCTTGAAGTACTCGTGTTCGGCCTGCCAGCCGAACACCGTCAGCATCTTGCCGGCGTGCCGCTCCTTCAGCGCCCGACGGGTCTCCGCGTCGGACAGATAGAGCACACCCAGGCGGGGTCCGGCGGACCGGATCCAGGCGTTGTCCGAATCGATGCCGAGCGTCCCCGCCGTCGCGGTCCCGGCGCCCGTTCCCCACAGCGCGGCCAGCAGGGCCGCCGTCGTCATGCGCGTCTTCATGTGAACCTCCGTGCGTTCGAGTGTAGGCGCGTCGCCGCGCCCCGCTTGGAGGGATTGCAACCGCCGTGCCCGGCGGAAGATGCGCCGGGCGTGCGCCGTGCGGCGGGGCCGCTGGAAATTCCCGCACCCGTGCCATAATTTCCCCCATGACGGCGATGGGCTGGGCCTGCCTGGCGGCGTGCGGGTGGTGGGCGGGGATGGCGCTCGTGATCCGCCGGCACGTGGCGGGTCTGCGCTCCCTGGGCGATGAGGCCGCGCCGGAGCCGGCGGCGTGGCCGCGGCTGAGCGTATTGGTCCCCGCGTGCAACGAGGCGGACACGCTGGAACCCGCGCTGGAGACGCTGCTGCGGTCGGACTATCCCGACCTCGAGGTCATCCTCGTGGACGACCGCTCGACCGACGGGACGGGCGCCGTGGTGGACCGGCTGGCGGCGCGTGACGCGCGGATCGTTCCGGTGCACGTCGCCGCGCTGCCGCCGGGCTGGCTGGGCAAGGTGCATGCGCTGGCGGAAGGACGGCGGCGCGCGACGGGGATCTGGCTCTTGTTCACCGATGCGGACGTGCACGTCGCGCCCGGAAGTCTTCGCCGGGCGGTGGCGTGCGCGATCGCGGGCTCGCTGGACCATCTCGCGCTCCTGCCGGAGATTCCCCGGCGGGGCGTCTGGCGCGACGCGGCGATCGCGACGTTCGCCGCGATGGGGTTGTTCCTGGTCGACCCGGGGAAGGTTGGGCGGCCGCGCGGCCGGCACTTCATGGGGATCGGAGCCTTCAATCTCGTGCGGTCCGCCGCGCTCGACGCGACCGAGGGGTTGGGGTGGTTGCGGATGGAAGTGATCGACGACTTCGGGCTGGCGTGGCTGCTCGTGCGCTCCGGCGCGCGTAGCGGGCTCCGGGCCGGGTTCGGCGAGATCGCGGTGGACTGGTATCCGACGCTGGGGGCGCTCGTCCGCGGCCTGGAGAAGAACGCTTTCGCCGCCGTCCGGTACTCGTACGCGCTCGCGACGGCGGCGATCGTGGCGCAGGTGTCCGTCGTGGCGGGCTGGGCGGCGGCGCCGTGGGCCCTCCCGCCCCCGTGGGGCTGGGTCGCCGCCGGGGGCGCGCTGGGCGCCTACGTGTGGCTCGTGGGCGGCGCCTTCCGCGCGTTCGGCGCGCCGTGGCTCATCCACACGCTTACGCCCGCGGGAGCGCTCATCCATTGCTGGATCATGGCCCGCTCGGCCTTCCTGTGCCGACGGCGGGGCGGGATCGTCTGGCGGGGAACGCGCTATCCGCTCGCCGAGCTGCGCGCGCTGCAGCGCGTGAGGATATAATGGCCGCCATCGTGCCACCCGCGGTCGCATACTTCAGCATGGAAATCGCGCTGGAGTCGTCCATCCCCACGTACGCCGGGGGCCTGGGCGTGCTCGCGGGGGACACGCTGCGTTCCGCGGCGGACCTCGGCGTGCCGTCCGTGGCGGTGACCCTCGTCCATCGCAAGGGGTACTTCGCGCAGCGGATCGACGAGCACGGGATGCAGACGGAGCTGCCGGACTCCTGGCCCGTGGAAGAGCGCCTGGAGCCGGTCGCGCCCCGCGTCGCGGTGGAGATCGAGGGACGGACGGTCGTCGTGCGCGGCTGGCGGTACGTCGTGCACGGCCAGGGCGGCGCCGTCCTGCCGGTCTACCTGCTCGACACGGATTGTCCCGAGAACGCCGAAGCCGACCGGCGCGTCACGGATTCGTTGTACGGCGGGGACAAGCCCGAGCGCCTCGCGCAAGAAATCAGATCGGAAGAGCGTCGTGTAGGG
>CAYHEI010000242.1:0-5332 GCA_964355385.1 uncultured bacterium
GAGACTGGTCCCGATCCTATGTGTGTCACCCACCCGTTGTGGGTCTCCGTGGCGGTGCGGGGGGACGCGGCACCCGGGGACTACCGGGGGACGCTGACTGTCACCCTTGCTTTCCGCCGCGGTTCGACGGAACGCGTGGTCGTGCCGGTGGCCCTGCACGTCTGGCCGTTCTCTCTGCCCGATCGCTCGTCGCTCCATCACACGGAGTGGTTCCATCCCCACGCGCTCGCGCGGTGGTACCACCTCGAGCCGTGGAGCGAGAAGCACTGGATGTGGATCGAGCGGTGCGCGCGCGATCTGGCGGCGCACAAGGCCGACATGATCAACACCGACCTGGTGGGCCTGACCGCGCCCCGGCTGGACGCGCGGGGGCGGCTCACGTTCGACTTCTCCCGGTTCGACCGCTGGATTGACACCTTCCGCCGGGCGGGGATCGAGTGGATCGAGGGCGGCCACGTCGCGGGGCGCACGGGCGGCTGGGTGTCCCCCATCGGCTGGAACCGCTGGTCGCCCAAGGACGCGCAGGGCCGGCCCGTGGACACCTCGCGCGCGCGGATGTCGGACGCGCAGTTCAAGGGCTACACCGAGCAGCTCCTCAAGGCGGTGCACGCGCATCTCAAGGCACGCGGGCTCGCCCACCGCTACGTCCAGCACGTCGCGGACGAACCCACTCCCGCCAATCTCGCGTCTTGGAAGTCCGTCGCGCGGGACGTGGGGCGCTGGCTGCCGGGGGTCCGGCGCATCGACGCGATCGAGGCCGAGGGGATGGAGGGAGCGTGCGAGCTGCGCGTGCCCCAGATCCAGGAGATCCACCGCCCCTCCCGGCTGCGCGCGCCCGAGGAGCTGTGGTGCTACGTCTGCCTTTCGCCCCAGACGATCTACCCCAACCGTTTCCTCGACTACCCCTCGATCCGCAACCGGATGATCTACTGGCTGTGCTGGTCGCTGAACCTCAAGGGCTTCCTCCACTGGGCGTACAACTACTGGCAGCCCTGGAGCGGGCTGCCGCACGACGTTCCGATTTCGCCCTGGACGGACACGACGGGCGGGAGCCTCTACAACGTGGACACTCAGCCGCTGCCCGCGGGGGACGCGCACGTGGTCTACCCGGGGAAGGATTCCATCTGCTCCTCGATCCGCTGGGAGGTCATCCGCAAGGGATACGAGGACTTCGAGCTGCTGCGGCGGCTGGAGGCCGCCGTGCGGAGGCCCACCCGGCGCGCTGCCGCGAGCGTGGCGCGGGGGCGGGCGCTGCTCGAGTTCGTGCGTGGCACCGTCGCGCCGGATCCCGCCCGGCACACGCACGACGACCGCGTACTGCTGGCCGCCCGCCGCGAGGCGGGGGCGTTGGTGTCCGCGCTCGCTCCCGAGCGGTGACGCCGGACGGACGCAGGCTGCACGGAACTTACTCATTGCAATGAGATAACTTACTCAGTACAATGAGATGATGCGTCACGTCCCGCCGCCGCTTCCCGCCTACCGCCGCGCCGTCGCGGCGGTCGTCCTCCGGCGCCTCCGCGAACCGCGCCGGTTCGTTCAGATTCTGGCCGGTCCACGCCAGGCGGGCAAGACGACCCTGGCGCGCCAGGTCCTGAGCACGGCCGGCGTCCCCGGACGCTACGCCTCGGCGGACGAGCCCGCGTTCCATGGCATCGCGTGGCTTCACGCGGAGTGGGAGGCGGCCCGCGGTCTCGCCGGGGGCCGCGGTCGTGGCGGCGCCCTCCTCGTCCTCGACGAGGTCCACAAGGTGAACGGCTGGACCGAGGCGGTGAAGCGCCTCTGGGACGAGGATACGGCCGCGGGCCGGCCGCTCCGGGTGCTGTTGCTCGGGTCCTCACCGCTCGAGCTGGGCCGGGGCGTCAGCGAGAGCCTGGCGGGCCGGTTCGAGATCGTCCCGGTCCCCCACTGGTCCTTCACCGAGATGCGCGAGGCCTTCGGCTGGACGCTCGAACGTTACCTGAGCTACGGCGGGTATCCCGGCGGGGCGGCGCTGGTCAAAGACCCCGGCAGGTGGAGCCAGTACATCCGCGACGCGCTGATCGAGCCCTCGTTCGGCCGTGATCTCCTGCTGGGAGCCAGGATCGAGAAGCCTGCCCTGATGCGGCGGCTTTTCCAGTTGTGCTGCGAGCACTCGGGGGAAATCCTCTCCTACCAGAAGATGCTCGGCCAGCTTCAGGACGTGGGCAACACGGTGACGCTCGCCCACTACCTCGACCTGCTCGGCGCCGCGGGGCTGGTGACCGGCCTCCAGAAGCACGCCGGCCGGCGGGTGCGGCAGCGGGCCTCCAGTCCGAAGTTGCAGGTCCTGAACACGGCGCTTCAGACCGCCTCCCACCCGGGCGGGCCTGACGCCATGCGCCACGACCCCGCCGCGTGGGGCCGGGTCGTGGAGTCGGCGGTGGGTGCCCACCTGCTGAACGCCGCTCGCGGCACGACCCTGGAGGTCGGGTACTGGCGCCAGGGCGACCTGGAGGTGGATTTCGTCCTCCGGCGCGGAGTGTCCGTGACCGGCATCGAGGTCAAGAGCGGCCGGGGCGGGGCGGTCTCCGGCCTGGAAGCCTTCCGCCGCGCGTTCCCGGTCACGCGCCTGCTCCTGGTCGGCGCGGGAGGCATTCCGCTCGGCGACTTTCTCTCCACGCCACCCGCCAAGTGGGTGGGGGAATGAACGGAGCGCCAACAGTGAGTGCCGCCGAAGCCCGCGTGCGCGTCATCCTCTGGTTCGACACGGAGGACTACCTCCTCCGGGCCGACGACGACGCGATCCTGCGCCTGGCGACCTTCCTCACGCGCGAGGCCATCCGGGGCGTCTTCAAGATGGTGGGCGAGAAGGCGCGGGTGCTGTTGCGCCGGGGGCGGCGCGACGTGATCGCGGCGCTCAAGCGGCACGAGATCGGCTACCACACGGACTTCCACAGCGTTCACCCGACGCCGGCGGAGTACCTCTCGGCGCTCGGCTGGGACGAGGGGGTGGAGGAGTTCCTGCGCCGGGAGGGCCCGGGGTACGAGGATGTCCGGCGCATCTTCGGCGTCCGCCCCGCCTGCTACGGCCAGCCGGGAAACTCCTGGGGGCCCCAGGCCTTCGGGGCGATGCGGCGCTGGAAGATGCCGGTCTACATGGACTCGGGCTGGCACGTGGGGCTGGACGGCCGCCCGCACCACTACGGCGGCGCGCTGACCTTCTTCCGGCTCGCGCACGAGGTCCGGGTGGAGCTGGGCGGGCCGGGGGACGTGGCGGAGGCGTTGGCCCGGTTCGCCGGCGCCCGGCAGGCCCTCCTCCGGGAGGGCGGCGGGGTCGTCAGCACGGTGTACCATCCCAACGAGTTCGTCATGACGGAGTTCTGGGACGTGGTCAACTTCGCTCGGGGGGCGAATCCCCCTCGCTCCCGCTGGAAGCCACCGGGGCAGAAGACCCGCGCGGCGACGGCCGCCGCGTTCGCCAACTTCGAGGCGTACATACGGCAGCTCAAGACCTACCCCGACGTCGCGTTCATCACCACCGGCGACGCCGCCTGGCTGTACCGGGACCGGGCCGTCGGACGGCGGTTTGCGTCCGCCGAGCTGCGCGAAATCGCCCGGGCCGTCGGACCCCGGATCGGCTTCCAACGCCGGGACGGCCTTGCCCTGGCCCCCGCGGACGTGTTCGCGCTGCTGACCGAGGCGGCGGCCCGAGGCGGCCGTGCCGCGGTGACGATGGGGCCGACGCCGTTCGGGCCTGCGGAAGCACCCCCCGTGGGGCCGGCTCCCAAGCGGACCGACGCCTCTCAACTGACTCGCACCGTCGCCGATGTCGCCTCCTTCCTGCGCCGCCACGGCCGGCTCCCGTCCGCCGTCTGGCTGGGGAGCGCGGCGATCACCCCCGAGGTCTACCTGCGCGCGGTGGCGTTGTGGCTGCGCACCCGCCGCGTCGCGCTGCGTCCCGCGCGCCTGGCCACCGCCCGGTACGTGGCCACTGACGAGCCTCGCCTCTGGCGCTGGCCGATCCACCGGCCCGGCTTCACCGCTCCCGCCATGATGGCGCTCGCGAAGCGCCAAGCCTGGACCCTCAAACCCGCCCTATTGGGGACGTAGTTCAGATGTTAAGATTCTCCCCCGACTCCCCCGGTGAAGACTGGAGTTTCGCCAGCGACAACTGCGCCGGAATCTGCCCGGAGGCCTGGGAGGTGATGGCCGAGGCCAACGCCGGCTACGCCGGCTCCTACGGCGACGACCCCTGGACCGCCGAGGCGTCCGACCTGATCCGGCAGATCTTCGAGACCGAGTGCGAGGTCTTCTTCGCGTTCAACGGCACCGCCGCGAACTCCCTCGCGCTCGCGACGTTGTGCCGATCGTACCACGCCATCATCTGCCACGAGCTGGCGCACGTCGAAACCGACGAGTGCGGCGCGCCGGAGTTCTTCTCGCACGGGACCAAGGTGCTCCTGGCGGGAGGCCGGGACGCGAAGCTCGAGGCCGCGCTCGTGCGCGCCGCCGCCACCCGGCGCAGCGATCTCCATTTCCCCAAGCCGCGCGCGCTGAGCCTCACGCAGGCCACGGAGCTGGGCACGGTGTATTCCGCCGCGGAAGTCGCCGCCTTGGGGGAGGTCGCCCGGGAGACCGGCCTGCGCGTCCACATGGATGGCGCCCGCTTCGCCAACGCCGTCGCCTTCACCGGCGCGTCCCCGAAGGACCTAACGTGGAAGGCCGGCGTGGACGTGCTGGTGCTCGGCGGTATCAAGAACGGCCTGGCGGTGGGCGAAGCGGTGGTCTTCTTCGACAAGGCTCTGGCTCGCGAGTTCGAGTTCCGCTGCAAGCAGGCCGGGCAGCTCGCCTCCAAGATGCGTTTCATCGCGGCGCCGTGGGTCGGATTGCTGAAGTCCGGCGCCTGGTTGCGCAACGCCCGCTCCGCCAACACCCGTGCCGCCGAGCTGGAGGCGGCGTTCCGGGCGGCTGAGATCGAGGTTCTCGCGCCCCGGCAAGCCAACGCTGTCTTCGCGAAGATCGACCCGCGCCGGGCAGCGCTCTTGCGGTCGCAGGGCTGGCGCTTCTACGACTTAATCGGCTCGGGCGGTTGCCGGTTCATGTGCTCCTGGAGCACCACCGCTGAGGACGTGCGCGCCCTCGGCCTCGCCCTACGCTGACCTCAGCCTAGCTGCTCGTGGCGCCGACCGTGAGGAGGAAGCCGAGCGTCGCCTTGAGGGGCACGAGGACCGAACGGAAGACGATCACGAGCAGCACGAAGCTCAGCCCGACGACCACCAGGAGATAGACCGGGAGCGCGGCCGCGAGCTTTTCGGAGACGTCCACGCCGACGGCGGTGACGCCGGTGAGGGAGATCTCGGCCCCGGACCGGTCC